>JBLNGJ010000690.1:0-4046 GCA_050264675.1 Micromonosporaceae bacterium | reverse complement strand
CTCGACCCCGACGCTGGCGTAGCCGACCGCCTCGGCCGCGGCGAGGGTTGAGCCGGCGCCAGCGAACGGGTCCAGCACCACACCCTCCCCGAGCGGCAACACCGCCCGCACGACCTGGCGCAGGAACTCCTGCGGCTTCAGGCTCGGGTGCGCGCCGAGGCGCCGCTCGGCCACGCCGGTGGGCGCCGAGCGGATGACATCACCGAAGGGTTGGCCGTCGCCGATGCGGCGCAGGCCGCCGGTACGCCAGGTGCGTAGGTTGTCGACGATGCGGCCCTGCGGCGCCTTGCGGAAGAGCAGCCACGGCTCCCACTGCGACCGGGGCATCACGCTCACGCCGGGGAACTCGCGGTGGGCGTTCTTCGGCCGGTCACCGCCGCGCAGGGTCTGCACCAGCCGCACGATCTCGCCACGGCGCTGCAACCCGGACTCGTCGAGGGCAACGCCGACCAGGTGGGACACGAGCGGGTTGGCGGCCACCACGACGTTGGCTCCGGGCACCAGCACCCGGTTGAGCCGGGTGCCCCAGTCGAAGAAGAACGCCCGCAGCCGCTGCCGATCGGTCGCGTCCAGCGTGGTGAACCGGGGCAGCGGCGAGCGGGAGTGTCCGTCCAAGGTCGGCGGGATGCGCCACACGCCACCCCGGCCGGCGCGTAGCTTCGCCTGCTCGGGCGAGCTGTACTCGACCAGGCCGTAGGGCGGATCGGTGACGCAGGCGTGGATGCTCGCCGCCGGTTGGCCGTCCAACCACTCCAGACAGTCGCCGAGGTGCAGCCGCGACATTCCGTAGCTGAACTCCACCGGCTCAGTAGAGCCGCCGCCCGCGGTGCGGGCAAGCACGGCCGCCGCACCACCCGCGCGCGTCGCCACCGTGGGTGGCTCCCGCTCTGGTTCGATGGCGCCCGTGACCTCAGCCGACGAGCCGGCCGCTCTGCATACCTGCTTGCCGGATCCGGTGACGCTGCGCCGGCGTGGCCGGGCGCTGGCGCTGTTGGATGCGATCCTCTGCCCGGAGTGGGAGTACCGCTACCACTCCTATGACGCCCGGTGGTCGCCTGGGCACGAGGTCTCGTCGATGCGCACCGGATCCGGTGACGGGTACTGGATCGTCTTTGCCCCGGCCGGTGTGCTGGTGCTCGGCTTCGCGCACGAGTCGCCGCGCAGCCCGTGGCGGCACGTGCCGCCACGGCCGTGGCCGGGACTGCTGGACGGCATCCCGGGTCCGCTCCAGTCCTACCTGGACGAGGTCCGGCTCGACGGCGTGCCGGCCGTGACCGTGTGCGCCTGGTGGGACGCCGGCCAGTGGCGGGGCGGCGAGCTGACCGGGGCGCCGCCCGACGGCAGCCTGGACCTGTTCACGTTGCTCCTGGCCGAGCCGTCGGCGCCGGCGTACGGGCGGTTCGCGCAGGACTACTTCGAGGTCGGCCTGGACCTGACCGCGGTCGCGCGGGTCTTTGCCCGGGAGCCGCTGACCCAGGAGTTGGTGCATGCGCTCAGCGAGCACGTGGCGATCGAGGATCTGGCCGAGGAGTGCGCCACGATCGGCTGGCCCCTCGAATGGTCCAAGATCTCGAAAGGGGTGCGGGCGGCCGCCAGCCATTGATGCGTGCACAAGTAACTCATAGGGTGATCTGGACGTCCCGCACCGCGATTTGGTAGACGGACCGCAGACCAGGGGGTCGCGCTGCCGCCTGACGTTGTGCTGCCGGCTCCGTTGGTGGGCCGGGTGGACCTGCTGGCGAGCGTGGAGGGCCGGCTCGCCGCGGGTGGCAGCATCGTGCTGACCGGGCCGAGCGGGATCGGCAAGTCGGCGGTGGTCGAGGCGGTCGCCCGCGCGGCGGGCGAGCGTGGCGAGCGGGTTCTGCGCGTCAGCCCGGCCCAGACGGACCGCTGGATTTCCCACGCGGGCCTGGCCGACCTGCTCGGTCAGGTGCCGGCCCGGTTCCGGGCCGAGCTGCCCGGGCCACAGCGGGCGGCGGTCGACGCCGTGCTGGTGCGCACCAACCAGGCGTTCTCGAAGCTGGCGAGGGAAACCAGCCAGGATCTGTCGAAGCTGGCCCGAGAGACCAGCCAGGTGTTCGCCGGTGGTGGTGGCCGCTCCCAGCTGGCCCGCCGGTTGGCCTGGCTCGGTCTGCTGCAGCGCTGTGCGGCCGCCGGCCCGGTGCTGCTCGTCATCGACGACGCGCAGTGGCTGGACGGCGCCTCGGCCGACGTCATCGGCTACGCCGCGCGCCGCATGGGTGGCCGCGGGGTACGCGCGGTCGTCGCCGAGCGGTGGCCCGAGCGCCCCAGCGCCGGTTCGCCGGGCCGGCCGCCCCGGGGCGGCGTGCTGGCCCGCGGGTCGGCCCTGGCCCCGCCACCGGCGGAGGAGCGGCCGGTGCCGCCGCTCGCCGCCGACGACCTGGTGGACCTGCTCGAGCTGCACGGCCTGCCGTGCCGGGCGGCCGGCCCGCTCTACGCGGACAGCGGCGGCAACCCTTACCTGGCGCTGGCGCTGGGTGGCGCGTTCGCCGGCCGGGCCGCCAACGCCTGGCGCCCGGTGCCGCTACCGGAGCGGGTGCAGGCGATGATCCAGGAGCGGCTGGACGCGCTGCCCGAGCAGGTCCACGGCACGCTGCTGGTGGCTGCGCTGGCCAGCGGCCCGACCATCACCCTGCTGCAGCGGGCCGGGTCCATCGAGGCCGAACGGGACGTCCGGGCCGCGGCCACGGCCGGACTGGTTGTGCTGGACGGCAGCGTGGTGCGGTTCACCCCACCGGCGGTGGCGAGCGTGGTGACCGAGGCGGTCAGCGCGGGGCAGCGCGCCGATGTGCACTGCTGCCTCGCCGCGCTGGTCAGCGATCCGGTCGAGCGGACCCGTCACCGGGCCCTGGCCGCCACCGATGCGGATGCCGATGTGGCCCGCTCCCTGGTCGCGGCGGCCGAGGTGGCCGGCCGGCGTGGCGCCCGCGGGCTCGCCGCCGAACTGCACCTGCTCGCTGCCGACCGCACCCCGCCCGAACTGCAGGAGGAGCGCCTCGAGTGGTTGGTCGCCGCGGCCGAGTCGGCGGCCGCGGCGGGCCGGCGGGAGATCGCCGGCCGGGCGGCCGAGGCGATTCTCGGTGCCGATGTGCCGGCGCGGCTCCGGGTGCGTGCCCGGATGGCCCTCATCGACATGTCCGGCCAGGCGCTGGTCGAGATGGACGAGGCGCTGGCCGCCGCACTCGCCGACGCCGGCGACGACCCACAGTTGGCCGCGCCGGTCCGGCTGCGGCTGTCGTGGCAGGCGATGCTCGACGGCGCACCCGGGCGCGCCGAGCGCGAGGCGGACGCGGCGATCGCGCTGGCCCGGCAGGCTGGTGACACGACCACCGAGGTGCTCGCGTTGACGGTGAAGGCCAGGGTGGCCCGGGTCTCCGGCCGGCCTGACTTCGGCGCCACTCTCGAGCTCGCGCTCTCGCTGCCCCAGCCGCCGCTGGACGGCTGGCTGCACGTGACGCCGCGTTACCTGGCGGCCCGCTTCGCCGTCTTCGACGATCGGCTGGACGAGGCGCGGGCCGATCTGCTGCGCATGCTCGTCGTGGTGGAGCGCGGCGGTGGCGAGGAGCTCATCGACGTGCTGCGTAGCCTCTCCGAGGTGGCCGCCCGGGCCGGCCGGTGCCGGGAGGCCCTCGACTTCGCCGGCCGGGCCATCCGGGTGTGCCAGGACGCCGGGCTCAGCCCCGGCCCCTGCTGGTACAACGCGGCCGTGGCCGAGCTGGCCGGTGGTGCGGTCGCCCGGGCGACGGCCTACGCCGAGCGCGGCGTCCGTGCCTCCGAGCAGGAGCACGACGCTATTTACCTGTTGCGTAACCTGCATGCGCTGGGCCAGGCCCGGCTGCGTATCGGCGACGCGCGGGGCGCGGTCGAGGCGCTGCGCCGCGCCCGGGCACTGGAGGAGGCGCAGGGCGTCGTCGAACCGTCGGTGCACCGCTGGCGCAGCGACCTCGTGCTCGGTCTGGTCGCGATCGGCGAGCTGGACGAGGCGGCCGCGACGCTCACCGAGGCCGGCCAGGCCATGCGGCACC
>JBLNGJ010000689.1:0-6636 GCA_050264675.1 Micromonosporaceae bacterium | reverse complement strand
CTGGTCGGTGTGACTCATGCCGGATGGTTCCGGGCCCGAGCGACTCGGCTGGGCAGTGCGTGGTGAGCTCGTACGCGGGCAGCCCCGAGGCGCCACCTCCGCGCCTGGTCCAGGAGTCCGGCAGCGACCGGTGGTACGGCGCCGGTGACCTATGGACCGCGCTCGCGGCGGACGGGCGAGCGGCGGTGCTGCCCAATGGAATGCTGAACGTGAAGATCGGTTGGTGGCGCTTGGCCGACGGCGCTCTGACGCTGCAGGTTGAGCGGCTCGACGGGCCGGGCACCGCTCGCCCGGATGTGCCGGACGGCTACGGCGCGCGAGGCTTCCAGGTCTAGATCGCGGTCAGCAGGTGGCGCAGCGGTCGGGGCACGCGATCGAGATCCACGGCTTGGACGAGGGCCCGGGCGTAGTGGGCCTTACGGCCGCTGGTCGTGCCCAGGAATCGGCGCAACTGCGGCACGGGGGCGCGGCCACGCTGGGCGGGCTGGTTCTGGAAGGTCCGGAAGCGAGCGAGATCATTCTCGCCCGCGAGCACCCGCTCCACGCCGGTCACGCCGAGCGCGCGGATCAGCTCGTCTTCGAGGTCGGCGACGCAGACGTAGAACCCGAGTGCCTCCATGGCCGCGCGGCTCAGCTCGCCAGCGTGACCCGCCTGCGCCAGTCCGCGGCGGAAGAAGCCCTCCTCGGCCTCATCGCACAGCCCGCGCACCTCGACGGCGAGCCCGCCGAGGATGTGCAGGTACCGGCCGACCGCCATGGCCCCACCGATCGGCACCACGCAGACGCCCTCGCGGGTCAGGTCGCGGCCGTGGCGGGCGGCCAGCGTCTCGACCGCACCCAGGTCGCTCACGCCCTCGACCAGCACCACAGTGGTCAGACCGGCACCGGCGGGGCCTCGGACCGTCGCGGCGGCCGACGGCGCATCCGGACCGCCCGCGGCCCAGGTCGCGAGCGTGGCGCGCAGGCGTTGCGGGTCGAGCACGGACGACAGTGTGGCAGCGTCGGTACACCTCAGGTGGGCGCCACCGTCGCGTCCTCGGCGGCGGCTTCGTGTCGTACGGTGGGACCATGACTTGGAAGATCGAACTCATCCCGGTTCCGGTGACCGACGTCGATCGAGCGAAGGCTTTCTACGAAAGGGTGGGCTTCAACGCCGACCATGACCACACCATCCACGAGGGCCTCCGGTTCGTGCAACTGACACCGCCGGGCTCGGCCTGCTCCATCGTGATCGGTAACGGCATCACCGAGAAGACACCGGGCACGCAAGAGATCCAGGTCGTGGTCGCCAGCGCCGAGGCGGCGCGGGAACAGCTGCTCGACGCCGGCGTCGAGGCGAGCGAGGTCGACGCGCAGCCGTGGGGCAACTTCGTCTACTTCCGCGATCCGGACGGCAACCGCTGGTCGGTGCAAGCGATCGCGTCCCGCCCCAGCGGGTGACGCCCTGAACTTCGCGCTTACTCCGCCCGCTGGCCCACCCGAAGCACGCTCAGGTAACGGCGTGCCGCCCGGTCGCCCATTCGCGTGCGAATGCGCTCGGCGATGGCCTCGAGCAAGGGCTCACGGATGTCGTGCTCGAGCGCCCGATACAGCGATGTTGAGCGAAGGAGATCGGCGAAGCCTTCTCCGTTGAACCACGCAACCGTCGGATACCAGCGCACGATCGTGGGGCTGAACAAGCGGCCCGACAAGCCGCCGGGATCCTCGACCAGCCCCCAACCCTCGTCCGTGGCGCGCACGTCGTCCTCCAGGGGCGGATGGCTCCAGCCGGGGTTCCCGGGCGAGAACCGCTCGTGCAGGTCGGCTGTCTCGGCGTACACCTCCGGCTCGGTCGGTCGGCGGACAACGACGTTGCCGAGTAACGCCATCCACCCTCCGGGGTTGAGCACGTCGTGCGCTCGCGGCCAGCCGATCGAGGGGTCGACCCAGTGCCACGCCGACGCGGCGACCAGGAGGTCGAATCGCGTAGCGGGACTCCACTCCTCAAAGGACGATGTCAGCACCTCAACGTTGTCGAAGGTGGCCAGCCGTTGGCGCGCCAGTGCCGCCAGGTCTGCGCCCGGCTCGAGGGCGGTGACCGAGCATCCGAGCGCCGCCAACGAGCGCGTGGCCTGGCCGGTACCGCAGCCCACCTCCAGCACCGACGACCTATCGCCCACGCCGGTGATGCGGACGAGGTCGGCGAACAGCTGGTCCGGGTATCCCGGCCGGACCCGGTCGTAGAGCTCGGGCACCTCGTTGAACACCCGACCGAGATCACGTCGATCTGCCATGGCACCATCCTGCCGGCGAGACGCGTGCGTCCTAAGAGAACAGTGCGCTGTACGCGTTGAGTGCCGGTTGGCCGCCGAGATGGGCGTAGAGCACGGTGGCATCGCGTGGGATCTCACCGCGGGCCACCAGATCGATCAGCCCGGCCATGGACTTTCCCTCGTAGACCGGGTCGGTCACCATGCCTTCGGTACGGGCGGCGAGCCGCATCGCGTCAAGGGTGGCCCCATCGGGGATGCCGTAGGTGCCCGCGTGGTAGCGCTCGTCGAGCTCGATCTCGTCGTCACGCAGCTCGCGCTCGACGCCGATGAGCTTGGCGGTCTGGCGCGCGATGCGGGTGATCTGCTCGCGTGTCTGTGCCGGCTTGGCCGACGCGTCGATGCCGAGCACGCGGCGCGGTCGATCGGCGGCCAGCTCGGCAAAGCCCGCGATCATGCCGGCCTGGGTGCTGCCGGTCACTGAGCACACGATGATCGTGTCGAAGAAGACGCCGAGCTGGTGCTCCTGTTCGGACACCTCGTGGGCCCAGTTGGCGAAGCCCAGGCCACCGAGGGGGTGGTCGGAGGCGCCGGCCGGGATCGGGTACGGGCGACCGCCGGACGCCTCGATCTCCTGTAGCGCCTGCTCCCAGCTCTCCTTGAACCCGATGCCGAACTCGGCTCGGATCAACCGCACGTCGGCGCCGGCGAGCCGGCTGATCAGGATGTTGCCGACCTTGTCGTAGACGGCGTCGGGCCAGTCGACCCAGCTTTCCTGGATGAGCACGCACTTCAGGCCGGCGTACGCCGCGACCGCGGCGACCTGGCGGGTGTGGTTGGACTGGACGCCGCCGATCGACACGAGGGTGTCACAGCCCTTAGCCAGGGCGTCGGCGACCAGGTACTCCAATTTGCGTGTCTTGTTGCCGCCGTAGGCAATGCCCGAGTTGCAGTCCTCCCGCTTGGCCCACACCGCGGCACCGCCCAGGTTCCGGGTGAGCCGGTCCAACCGGTGCACCGGCGAAGGACCGAACAGCAACGGATACCGCTCGAACGACGCGATCGTCATGCCGGCTCCTGTGGTCGATGGGTGGGATGGTTCTCGGGCGAGGACGCGCGGGCCTAGATGCGTCCGGCCAGCTCCGCGTACCCACGCTGCACCGCGACCAGGGCGGTCTTGCGGTCGAAGGGTGCCTTGGCGGCGACCGCCTCGATCGCGGCCCCGTCGGCGTGGCCGTCGCGGATGAGCCAGGCCAGCGTGGTGAGCTCCTCGTGCTGGGCCCGGACGAAATCCACATCGACCGGGTGCCCGTGCCCCGGCACGACGACCGTCGTGGGCAGGGTCAGCTGGAGCATCTCGGCCACCGTCTCCGGCCAGTCCAACGGGTACGCGTCACCAAACGACGGCGGTGCGCCCTGCTCGATGAGGTCACCGGCGAGCAGCACATCGGCGTCGGGCACGCTCACCACAAGGTCGCCGTCGGTGTGCCCGCGGCCGAAGTGGCGCAGCTCGAGCGCCCGCCCACCGATGTCCATCGTGGAGAGAGTGTGCACGGTGCGGTCGGGTGGGCGCAGGCTGACCGCAGCGAGCCCCTCGGCCAGCTCCGGATCGGTGGGCAGCCACTCGACGTACTGCTCCCGTTGCAGGCTCTCCCCGCGCTCCCGCAACGTCGTGGCGGTCGCCTCGTGCGCCCAGATGCCGCCGCCGGGGCAGTCGTCGGCGAGAACGGCGTTGCCGTAGCAGTGGTCGAAGTGCGCGTGCGTATTCACCAGCACCAGCGGCAGCGGCGTGATCCCGCGCACCGCCGCCAGCAGCTCGCCGGCCTGGGCGTCGGTGGAGAGGGTGTCCACCACCACGGCGGCCTCTTCGCCGACCACCAGCGTGGCATTGACGTCCAGCACCGGAAAGCGCAGCACGTAGACGTCCGCAGCAACCTCAGCGAACCTGTTCATCTCCACCACCGTTCGCCCGGGCCAGGAAGCGCCCCCGATCAACCACGACCCGCTCGACCGTGCCCGTCGCCACCACCGCCTCGCCGTCGCTCACCTGCACGGCGAAGATGAGCCGCCGTCCGTCCACTGTGGTCAACCGGGCTTCGGCGACGACGGTGGGCCCGACCGGGGTGGGCGCCCGGTGCTCGAGCTCGACCCGGGTGCCGACGGTGGTGTCACCGTCGACCAGCTCGCCGGCGACCGCGGCCACCGTGGCCGCCTCGGCCAGCGCCAGGACGCGGGGGGTGGCCAGCACGGGCACATCGCCGGAGCCGAGCGCGACCGCGGTGTCGGCGTCGCTGACGGTGAGCGCGACCCGCGCGGAGAGCCCGGCGACCAGCTCCATAGCAGGCAGCCTACGGCCTGGGCTACCGTCGCCGTGTGCGAGGCGTAGCGGCCCGGTGGCCCCAACCGGCCGGGGTGGCCTGGTGAGCGCGCCGGCCACCGTGCTGGCGCAGGTGGCGATCTGGCTCATCGAGGCTGAGCGGGTCAGCGTGCTGACCGGGGCCGGCATCTCCACCGACTCCGGGATCCCGGATTTCCGCGGGCCGAACGGGTTGTGGACCCGCAACCCCGAGGCGGCGCGGCAGTTCACGCTCGACGCGTACGTCTCCGACCCGCTGGTGCGTCGCACCGCCTGGCAGGCGAGGCGGGAGCACGCGGCCTGGACGGCCCAGCCCAACCGTGGTCACCTGGCGCTGGTCGACCTCGAACGGGCCGGTCGGCTGCACGCCCTCATCACCCAGAACATCGACGGCCTGCATCAACGCGCCGGCAGCGACCCGACCCGGGTGATCGAGGTGCACGGCACGATCCACGCGGTCGAGTGCCTCGCCTGCGGCGCGCGCACCCCGATGCGGGCGGCGCTCGACCGGGTCGAGGCGGGGGAGGACGATCCGCCGTGCCAGCTCTGCGGCGGCATCCTCAAGTCGGCCACGGTCTCCTTCGGCCAGCAGCTGGACCCGACCACGATGCGCCGCGCGGTGACCAGCGTGGCCGAATCTGATCTCCTGATCGCGGTCGGCACGTCGCTTCAAGTGCATCCCGTTGCCGGTCTGGTCGACGTCGCGGTGGGGGCCGGCGCCCGGGTCGCGATCGTGAACGCGCAGCCCACGCCGTACGACGACGATGTGCACGCGGTGCTGCGGGAGCCGATCGGTGAGGTGCTCCCAGCCCTGGTGCACGCCGTGCTGGGCTGACCGGCTACGCGACCTGGCCGTTATTGATCGGCGAATGGTTCGACCGCGCGCAGGAAGCCCCGGGCCTCCAGGAAGTTGGCGAGGCGGTCACGGTGCTGATCGCAGGCCAGCCAGATCTTGCGCCGCGTCTCCACGTGCAGGCGAGGGTTGTTCCACCGCAGCGCCCAGGTGGCCGGAGCACGGCAGCCCTTGGCCGAACAGATCGGCGGCGTTGTCGTCTCGGCGGTGGCCACCAGCCGAGTGTGCCAGGCGACGGGCCGAGGTCTCGGTGAAGATCGCGACTCCGCGGCAGGAATGCGAGGTGTGCGACCCGCATGTCCGACGCTGAATCGCCACCGGGTTGAGCGCCGGGCGGCCACGGGGGAAGCCGCCCGACGACGGGTGAATGTTAACCACGCCCGACCGGCCGGGGCGAGCCCGCCGCGCGCCCTTTCGGTCGGATGGCGATACCGGACCGGCCACCGCCGGGCACCGGTCCGGCGTTCGGCGAGGCCGTTCAGAGAGCCATTCAGCCAAGCCGTTGCGCGACGCAACGTCGAGCTGCCGGGTTGCGCCAACCGGATGCGACGGCGCGTGCGACGCTGGGATCGCACGTCCGCTGTCGTCCCGATACTCCCCAAGGAGGACCGGTGTCGGAGTCCGCATCCGCCGCTCAGCCCGCCGGGTCCGCTGCCCAGCCCACTGGGTGGGCGCCCGGGCCCGCGGCGGCCGAACCGCTGACCACGGCGGCCGAACCGCTGACCACGCCGGCCGAGGACGCGAGCCTGCTCGAACGCGCCCTGTTCGAGGTCAAGAAGGTGATCGTGGGTCAGGACGCGATGATCGAGCGGATGCTCGTGGCCGTGCTCGCCCGCGGACACTGCCTGCTCGAGGGTGTGCCGGGCGTGGCCAAGACGCTCGCGGTGGAGACCCTCGCCCGGGTCGTCGGCGGCAGCTTCGCGCGGATCCAGTTCACCCCCGACCTGGTGCCCTCGGACATCGTCGGCACCCGGATCTACCGGCAGTCCAGCGAGAAGTTCGACGTCGAGCTGGGCCCGGTCTTCGTCAACTTCCTGCTCGCCGACGAGATCAACCGGGCGCCGGCGAAGGTGCAATCGGCCCTGCTCGAGGTGATGGCCGAACGGCAGGTGTCGCTGGCTGGCAAGTGCCACGCGGTGCCCGACCCCTTCCTCGTGATGGCCACGCAGAACCCGATC
>JBLNGJ010000688.1:0-2693 GCA_050264675.1 Micromonosporaceae bacterium | reverse complement strand
CCATGTCAGGCACCCGCCTTCGCCGAGTGGCTGCCGTACGTGGACAGCCGGCGCACGATCCACACATTGAGGATGGAGATCACCATGATGAGCAGGAACAGCAGCCACGCGATGGCGGCGCCGTAACCGAAGTCGAACCGGCGGAAGGCAGTCTCGATCAGGTACATGGTCACGGTCTGCGCCTGGCGTTGCGATCCGCCGAAGATCGCCCCGTTGCCGCCGATGAAGACCAGTGGCTCGGTGAACAGCTGCAGCCCGCCGATGGTGGAGATGATCACCGCAAAGACGATGGTGGGCCGGATCAGCGGAACGGTGATGCGCCAGAACTGCCGCCAGTTCGACGCGCCGTCAATCGCGGCCGACTCGTAGAGGTCGCGCGGGATCGCCTGCATCGCGGCCAGGAAGATCAGGGCGTTGTAACCGGTCCAGCGCCAGTCGACCATCGTCGCGATGGCGGTCCAGGACGCCCACCGGCTGGCCCGCCAGTCGATCGCGTCGACGCCGACCAGGTGCAGCAGCCAGTTGACCAGACCCCAGTCGCGGCTGAAGAGCTGGGCGAAGATGATGCCGACCGCGACCACCGAGGTGATGTTGGGCACCAGAATGCCCATCCGGAACAGCGTGCGCGCCCGTAGTTGCCGGTTGAGGGCGTACGCGAGGCTGAGCGCGAGCAGCATCTGGGGCACGGTCGCCACGACGAACAGGCCGATGGTGTTGAAGACCGCGCCGGTGAACCAGTCGTCGCGCAGCAGCTCGGTGTAGTTCCGCAGGCCGACGAAGCCCTGGTCGCCGGCGAGGTAGTCCCAGTCGTGCAGCGAGACCCAGGCCGTGTACACCAGCGGGTAGAGGCCAAAGACCGCGAAGAGCAGGAAGAACGGCGCCACGTACAGGTACGGCGAGGCCTTCTGGTCCACCCGGCTGCGCCGCGACGACCAGCGCCGGCCGGACGTGGCCGCCCCAGGGCGCGACGGCGGTGGCGCCGGTTGTGGCGGCGGTACGGTCCGCGAGCCGGTGTCCAGGCTCATCGCTGCCCTCCTTCTGTTCGCTCTGGCTGGCTAAGGGTGGTCGGCGGCGCCCCGCCACCGCCGACCACCCCGGACCCACCGACCTACGTAGTGTCAGGCCGCGACCTTCTTCGCGTCGGCCACCGCCTTCGTCCATGCCGCGTCGGGCGTCGCACTGCCCTGCTCGACGCTGCGGATCGCGTTCTCCACCTGGTCGCGAATGTCCTGGTTCTTCGGACCCAGGTAGACCGGGCGCAGCGCGGTCGCCCCGGCGGCGTAGATCTGGCCGGTGGGCGCGTTGCTGAAGTAGTCGTTCACCGCGTTCTTGACCGACGTGTCGGCCAGGGCCTGCGGCGAGGAGGGCAGGTTGCCCTTGGACTTGAACGCCTCGATCTGGCCCTGCGGGCTGGTCAGGAACCGGGCCAGCTTGGCCGCCTCGGCCTTGTGCTTGCCCTGCGACGGGACGGCGAGGAACGAGCCACCCCAGTTGCCGCCGCCACCCGGCGCCGCCGCGATGTCCCACTTGCCGAACGCGCCGTCACCGGCGTTGCCCTTGATGACCCCGGTCATCCAGGCCGGGCAGGCGATCGTGGCGAACTGGGCGTTCTTGAAACCGGTGGTCCAGCCGTCGGTCCATGACTGCAGCTTGGCCGAGAGGCCGGCGCTGATGACCTTCATGGTCTGGTCCCAGGCCTGCTTGACGACCGGGTTCGAATCGACGACGAGGTTGTTGGACTTGTCGTAGTAGGTGTAGCCGTTACCCGCACCGGCCATCTGCATGAGGATCAGGTTGAAGGTATTCGTGCCGGCGTCGATGAAGCCGGCGTTGGGCACCTTGCTCTTGAACGTCTTGCCGACGTTGATGTAGTCATCCCAGGTCTTCCACAGCGCGCTCACGTCCTCGCGCTTGGTCGGCAGGCCGGCCGCCGCGAACAGGTCGCTGCGGTAGCACATGGCCATGCTGCCGACGTCGGTGCCGAGGCCGAGGAGCTTGCCGTCGGCGGTCTGGCCCTGCTGCCACTTCCACGGCAGGAAGTTGCCCTCGTCGGCCGCGGCGCCGTAGTTCTTGAGGTCCTCGAACTTGCTCGCCTGACCCTTGGTCTGGACCAGCGTGCCCTCTTCGATGGCGACCAGGTCGCCGGCGCCCGCGCCGGAGGCGAGGTACTGGAGCAGCTTCGGCGTGTAGTCACCGAGGTTCGCGCCGGTGCCGCGCTCCTCGATCTTGATGTTCGGGTTCTGCTGTTCGTACTGCTTGTACAGTTCCTCGTAGCCGAACGTGCCAAAGACGTCGACGATCAGCGTGATCTTCTCGTTGCTGCCGCCGCCCGAGCCGGACTTGCTGCAGCCTGCGGTCGCGGCCACGAGCACCGCGCCCATCGAGAGCGCGACAACCGCGTACGCGCGGCGCCGCCAGCGAACGGTCATCCCTCAAACCCCTCTCGGAGATCTTGATGTCTGCTGCGGAAGTCCGTACCGGACACGGGCTTCGGGAGCGCTCCCATGAGATTCCTGTGACCTGACCAGGATGTCAAGAGGCTTGTGGGAGCGTTCCCAATCTGTTATCGAGCTTAGGCCAGCCGCCGCATGAGGGTTGTCGCGATCTCGGGGATGAAGACCTCGGCCTCGTAGCTTCGACCCAGCCATTCCCGCATCTGATCGTGGTCGGGATGGCCGGGGTCGGCAAGAGCC
>JBLNGJ010000687.1:0-12193 GCA_050264675.1 Micromonosporaceae bacterium | reverse complement strand
GGACGATGTGGGTGACCGCGTCCAGGCCGAGGAACGCGGTGACGAGGCCGGTCACCAGCCAACCCATGACGCGGGCGAGACGACCAGGCCTCCAGCCGCCGCGGGTGGCAGTGTCGCTGTCGGCGAGGGTCTCGGCGACGCCTAGGGATTGCATGGCGAACTCCTCGAGTGGTCGGTATGCGACGAAAGTGTCCTGGCTGCCGGTGGCGGAGACATCACTTGATCGAGTGATGCACCACGGCGGCGAGCGCGACCCGGTTCGGTACGCCCAACTTGGCGAAGACATGCCGCAGGTGGGTGTTCACCGTGTGCGGCGAGATGTACAGCCGCCGGGCCACGGCGCCGTTGGTCAGTCCCTCAGCCACCAGCCGCGACACCGCCCGCTCGGTCTCGGTCAGGCTCTCCCAGCCACCGGCCAGCCGGCGCCGCGGCCCGCGCGGGCCAGGACGCACCCCCAGCGCCCGCAACCGCTCCCGGACCCGACCTGCCCACGCGTCGGCACCCGCTCGCTCGTAGCGTTCCAGTGCCTCAGCCAGCAATGACACCGCCTCATCCCGCCGCCCGCTGTGGGCCAGCAGCCCGGCCGCATCCTCGCAGGCGCCGGCGTGCTCGACGAGTAGGGGCGCCTTGCGGGCGAGCGCGACGGCCTCGATCATCGGCTCGACCTCGCCGTCGACCAGGCCCTGGCAGCGCAGCGCGAGGCTGCGCACCGTCGGCACCTCCGGTGCCAGGGCGACTCCGGCCACGACCTCGCCGGCCACCTCGGCCGCGACGACCGGATGACCCAAGGCAAGGGCCAGGCGCACCAGATCAGGGGCCAGCGCACGGTGGTAGAAGCGGTTCTCCCGGGCGGCGTCGAACTGCCAGCACCGTAGCAGCAGGTCATAGGCTCCCGGCCGGTCACCTTCGGCCGCCTTAAGCCCCGCCACCGCGAACGCGAGGATGCCTGCGTTGTAGGTGAGCTGGTCGCTCTCCAGCGCTGTGGCGACCGGCGCGGCCAGCTCGGCCGCGGCCCGGAGATCTCCCTTGGCCGTCGCGATGATGGTCCGGTAGGCCAGCGACTGCGACACCAGAAGCTGGTTGCCCTTCTCGCGCGCGGCCTGGCCGCCGGCAATCAGACCGGGAACCGCGTCGTCCCACTCGCCACTGGCGAACGCCGCCTGGGCGTCAGCCATCAGCGTGTCGGACAGCCACCACCCCGACCCGAACTCGTCGTCGAGAGACTCCCGGAACGCTGCTCGTGCCTCGCCGATCAGGTCGCAGTCAAACAGCGCCAGGCCGAGGAAGAACTTCGGCTGGAGTGGCAGCAATCTCCTGTCGTGCATGTCCGCGGCAAGGGCAGCGGCCCGCCGGGCGTGGGCCAACGCCTCGCCGTAACGGCCTTGCCGACCCACCGCCACCAGCAACGCCGTCAGTGCCCACACCGTCATCGCCGCATCACCCGCCTGCTCGGCGATGACCAGCGCCCGGCTGGCGGCCGATTCACCCACGCGACGGTCGCCCGTATAGGTCGACGCCCAGCTTTGTTGGGCCAGCATCAGCACCTGATCACCGGGCTGAAGCCGGGCCGACCCGGCGAGGCTGGCCTGCACTACGGCGATGAGCTCGTCGGCACGGTTCTGCAGAGCCAGCGCACCGACAAGCGCAAGCCGCAACGGGGTGTCCACCTCGGCGGAATGCTCCCGGGCGAGCACCGCTTCGGCGCGGGCTGATGCCTCGGCCACCTTCCCGACGCGCAGCAGCGCCTGGACCACCTCCGTCGACACCGCATCCGCGTCGCGATGACCTTCCGGCAGCAGCGCCTCGGCCCGGCTGAGGAGCTCAGCGGTGACCGATGGCGCCTGCGCCGACGCCGCATGGGCGGCGTCCCGTAACCACCCGGCCGCCTGCTCGTCACCCCGCTCCGCCCCGAGCGTCAGGTGATTCGCTACCTCCAGCTGGTCCGCGCCGGCGGCCATCAGCGCGACCGCGGCCTCGCGGTGCAGCAGGCGGCGGGCCGGCGATGGCACGTGCTGATAAATCGCATCCTGCACAAGCTGGTGGCGGAACACGACCCGGTCGCCGGCCTCGTCGAGCAGCTGGGCGTCGAACGCGTCGCTGAGCCCCTCGATGACCTCGGCGAGGGGCCATTGGGTGAGCGCGGCGACATCACGAAGCGACACGGAGTCGCCGAGCACCGCCGCGATTCGCAGCAGCTGACGCGTTGCCGACGGCAGGTGCCGCAGCTGGCGAACCACCAGGTCGCTGAGCGAAGCCGGCAGCTGCGCGCTCGTCGCCTCGACGCTGACCCCAGCCCGGCGCAGCATCCCTCCGTCGGCTAATGCCCGCAGCATGGCCACGGCCCACAACGGGTTCCCGCCGGCCTTGGCCAGCATGGCCGTCAGGGTCGGACCGGGAGCAGCCCCGAGCACGTGACCAGCAAGCACGGCGACGTCGTCGGGTTCCAGCGGCTGCAGGCGCAGCGTACGCGCGCCCCGGGCCACCAGGTCGTCAAGCAGCCTAGCGACCTCAGCCGGCAGCGACGATGGCCGGACCGTCACCACGACAAGCAATGGGGATAGCGGCAGCTGCTGGGCCACAGTCAAGATCGCCAATAGGCTTGCGCTGTCCGCCCAGTGGATGTCTTCGGCGACCAGCAGCACCTGGCGCTCGGCGCACAACCTCTCCACCAGATCCACGATCTCCTCGACGACCCGGTACTGGATGTCGTCAGACCCTCGCGTCGTCACCCCCGCGCGCTCGCCGGCCAGGAGCGCGCCGATCGCAGCCTTACGCGGGTCCGGTGACCGCCGGCTCAGACCCAGCGCCGCGGCAACCACGCCGAACGGACGGGTGCGCTCAAAGGGATGAGCCCGGCCGCAGAACACGGCCATGTCGCGAGAAAGCGCATCATCGATGATGCTCTGCACCAAACGGGTCTTACCGATGCCGGCTGCCCCCTCGATTGCCAGCATCGACGCCCGCCCCTCACCGAGCTCCCGGACTGCCGCCGCAGCTACCGCAAGTTCGGCCTCGCGGCCCACCAGCACCTCCGCCGAGCACACCCCAAAGCCTCCGTTACCCCGCGGGGTTCTCGAACGGCCCGACGACGCCCATCAGGTGACTCACCTGGTCGGCGCGGCCGGATGACAGCATGTTCATCCTCCGGGTATCCACGAAGCGGCAGCAAGGCACGGACGGCCGAGGCTCGGCAGCGAACAGTCAGCCGGTGTCCGGTATGGGCGGTCCGTGAAGCGGGACCGCTGACCGTCGCGTCGGGTAGACCGGATGGGGCGGCGCCCGAACCCCTCGGCGCAGTTCAGCCGTCAGCGACACATGAACCGCTCGCCTCGCTGGGCACGACTAGCAAGGTGAGGATGGGAGTCGCACGATGGCGGTCCGCAACCGATTCAGCGAGTGGGTGGCGCGGGACCTCGACCTGCTCCGGGCCGCGCTGGGCGGGGACGTGCTGGCGTTCGCGGGTTGGTCGTACGGCGCACGGCTCGGCGCCCACTACGCGCATCTGTTCCCCGATCGGGTCCGCGCCCTCGTCCTGTTCGACCGGGTCGTGCGCGCTGCCCGCAGCACACCCGTACCCAGCGGCCGAACGCGGCCTTCGTGATCGGGTGCAACGACGATGCCAACCGCCCACCGGACGAGCGGCTGCGGGCCGAGGCGGCGACGCTATCCACGCCCTTCTCCGGCGCTGCCGCACTCGCCCGGGTATTTGGCCCCACCGCGATACTGCTGACCGTGGCGGGCGGAGGCCACACGGCCTTCGGGCGATCGTCATGTGTCGCCGAGCATGTCACCCTGTACCTCGTCGAGGTGCGGGTGCCGGGAGGACAAGCGTGCTGACGCGATCACCGGATCCGCGGGAGGATTCCCAGCTCGTCGCCGCAGTGATTGACGGGGACCGGGACGCGTTCGCCGAGTTGTACCGGCGGCATCTGCCGTGGCTGCTGGTTCGGCTCGGGCGGCGCTGCTCGTCGCCGGAGCTCGCCGACGAGGTCGCCCAGGACACGTTCGTGGCGGTCTGGCGGTCGGCCGGGCGGTGGGACGGTCGGGGCGAGGTCGCGGCGTGGATCTGGGGAATCGGCATCCGCCGCCTTGTCGACGCGCTGCGCCGTAACCCGCGGCCAGCCGGTGTGCTGGTCGAGTTCGAAGGATTCGAGATGTCGGCGGAGGAGCATGTGCTGCTCGCCGTCCAGTACGGAGACGTGGGAGCGGCATTGGCGAGCCTGTCGCCTGAGCTCAGGGCCGTGGTACAGGCGACCATCCTGGATGGACTGACGACGCGGGAGGCGGCCTGTTTGTTGGGCATCCCGCCGGGCACCGTCAAGACACGGATGATGCGCGCCCGCGCCGTAATGCGGGAGCGGTTGGCATGACGGGGAGGTCAAGATGACCGCGTGGCACCTGGATCCGGATGCGATCCGTCGGTACCTGCAGGGCGTGCTTACGCCGGGCCTGACCGCGTCGGCCGAGGCCCACCTGATGGTGTGCGCCACCTGCCGGAGCTCGGTCGGGTCCTATGTGGATGTCCGACGGATGGAGAAGATCTGGCACGAGGTGGTCGACCGGGTCGACGCACCCCGGCGGAGCGCACCCGAGCGGGTGCTGGTCCGGCTCGGCGTCGGCGAGGCGACGGCGCGGCTCGTGGCCGCGACGCCGACGCTGCGAGGGCCGTGGTTACTGGCCGTCGGGGTTGTGCTCGCGTTCGCGGCCGGGGCAGCACAGGTGGATGAGCGCTTCATGCGGATGTTCCTCGTGGTCGCCCCACTCGGGCCGCTCGCGGGTGTCGCAGTGGCCTTCGCGGGCGGTCTCGACCCGACCCGGGAGATCGGGCTGGCCACGCCGTACTCGGGCCTGCGGTTGCTGCTGATCCGCACGGTCGCGGTCCTCGCGGCCACGATGCCGATCGTGGCCGCCGCCGGGCTGGCGCTACCCGGCTCGAACTGGCTGGCCGCCGCCTGGCTGCTGCCCACCGCCGGGCTCACGTGCGCCGCGCTGGCCCTGACCGGCCGCACCGCGCCCGTCGTAGCCGTCGGCGTCGTGGCCACGGCGTGGGTGCTGGTGACCGCCCCGACCACCATCGCCGGTCACCTTGACATCGTCGTCGGCGTCGGCGCCCAGCTCACCTGGCTCGCCGTGGCCATCGGCGGCGGCATATGGCTCGCCGTCACCCGGAACACCGTCACGATCAAGCTGGGGAGAAGCTCATGACCGCAGTACGCGTGCGCGGCGCGACCAAGTCCTTCGGTCGTACCAGAGCGCTGGACAGCGTCGATCTCGAAGCCGGTCAAGGGGTGACTGGGCTGCTCGGGCCGAACGGGGCGGGGAAGACGACCCTGCTTCGGATGATCGCCACCGTCCTCGCGCCGGACCACGGCACGGTGACCCTGCTGGGCCGCAACCCATCGCGCCCCGACGACCGCACTCGGATCCGCGAACGTCTGGGCTACCTGCCGCAGGACCCCGGCTTCCACCGAGGGTTCACGGTCTTCGAGTTCATCGATTATGTGGCGATTCTCAAGGAGATGACCGACCGGCGGACCCGGCACGACGAGGTCCGCAGGGTCATCACGCTGACCGGGCTGACGCCGGTGAGCGCCAAGCGGATCCGAGCCCTCTCCGGCGGAATGCGCCGGCGGGTCGGGTTGGCGCAGGCCCTGCTAGGCGATCCCGACCTGCTCATTCTCGACGAGCCGACCGTCGGCCTCGATCCGGAGCAGCGGCTGCGATTCCGAGAGATGATCTCTCACGCTGGTGAGGGGCGCGCGGTGGTCCTGTCCACCCACCAGACCGAGGACGTCGCCGCTCTCTGCACCAGGATCGCCGTGATCCACCAGGGCCGGGCCCGATTCGTCGGCATCCCGGCCGAGCTGACCGCGCGCGCAACGGGTCGCGTGTGGACAGACGCACAGCGGTCGCCCGGCGCGCTGGCAGCCTGGCGTACCGGTGACGGCATCTACCGCAACGTCGGCGACCCGCCGGTCGGCGCGGATCTGGTCCCACCCACGCTGGAGGACGCGTACCTCCTGCTTGTGGCCGAACCCGAGCTGGAGGCATCCCTCTCATGACCACCGTGGAGTTTGTCACCGTCGACTCGGGCCGGGTCTTGCCCCCCAGTCTGGCGTCCCTGATCGGCCGGGAGGTCCGCCGTCTCGTCGGCCATCCCGTGCTGTGGCTGTTGCCGGCCGTCGTCATGGTGGTCACCGGGGCCGAGGCGTTCGACGCCAGCCGGACCGCTGGCTACTGGTACAACGCCATCTTCAGCACCTCCGCCTTCTTCGGACCGATGATCGTCCTCTTCGCGGCGAACCTGATCGCCAGCAGCGCCCGCCGCAGCGGGGCCGAGGAGATGCTGAGCGTCACGCCGACGATTGACACGCGTCGGACCCGGGCGTTGTGCCTGGGCGTGGCGCTGGCGCTGGGCGGATTCGGCGCCATCGGGGCGGGCGCCATGGCTCTCATCGGCAGCGGCGTGAACAACATTCCGCCCGAGGAGCTGCTGACCGCGGGCGAGCTCGCCCAGCTCCCGCTCGTCCTCGCCGGCGCCGGCCTGCTCGGCGTCCTCGCCGCGCGGTGGCTGCCGTTCCCCGGCGGAGCGCTCGTCGCCTTCGTCGCCGCTGTCCTCGGCGGTATCAACCTCTTCAGCCGGTTCGACGCCGGCATCTGGTGGATGTGGTGGACGACCGGAGCCACCTTCGAGGGCCGGCAGCCGCTGCTGGGTGAACCGTGGCTGCATGTCGTATACCTGTTCGGGCTCTGCGCCTGCGCTACGGTTGCCGCCGTCTACCGTGACCGAACTCAGTGGCCACGGCTCGCCCTGGTCGGTGCCCCGGTCCTGGCCGCCACCCTCGCCCTCGGCTGGCTCCAACTGCGATGACACCGTCCGTGGCATCTGAACTCGTCCGTAGTGGCCATCTGGTACGCAGCCTGTGCCTGACTCCCCTTGGGGGCGGCGCCGCCGCCGTCGTGGCACTTCTGGTGGTCCGCCAGGGCGGCACCGACGACATCACCGGGGACCTGCGCGTGCTGGGCCTGCTGCTGGCGCTCGGCAGCGGGTACATACTCGACGACGGCGCCGCGGTCACTCTCCAGGCCAGCCCGTACGGCCTGGTCCAGCGGCTCTGGCTGCGTATCGGCTGCGCGGTGGGGATTGTCATTCCACTATGGATGACTATGCTCGCCCGCCTCCTCCCCTCGGCCACCGCTCATGACCGTTTGGCGCTCGGCCTCGGCCTCACGATGGAGCTCGCCACGGCGCTCACCGTTGTTTGGGCCGTGGCCGTCTGGGGCCGCCGGCGCGAGGTCGATAACCCCGGCATCATCACCACTCCCGCTCTCCTGGCGTTGCTGTTCCTGGCGGCGCCACTGGTGGTTGGACCCGGTCCACAATGGATCACAGCTCACCTGCGATGGTCAGTTATCCTGGTCGGTGCGGTCGGCGCGCTCATCGCAGGCATGCGCGACCCTGCGGCGCGTCGGCCGGTCATCAACCTCCACAGAAGCGGAGCGAGGTAACACGCATGACTGTCAGGGCTCCGCAGGAGAAGACCCGCCGCAGCTGGTTACGTCCCGAGTCGGTCGCGGTGAGGTGGCTGGTCGTCCTCGCCACCGTGATCGGCGCTGTGGCCGCCGCCATCCCGCTCGTGCCAGCGACCGCCCGGTGGTGGCACGAGCGCACGACGCACGAGCCATCCATGACCGCCGGCGCGACGATCGAGCAGGGCAGCGCCGCTGCCGACGCACTCGTCCGCCAACTATTCAACGCGACTGGCGGGCGGCGCCTCGATCTGGACGTCATCCTCAACGCGACCCCGAGCCAGGCCGGCGGAAAGGCGTCCAACGGTTTCACCGTGTTCTACAACTGTACGGAGGGTCCCGACGAACCCGGAGCCGACCGCTGCGGCACGGCGAAGCTCTACTGGGAGTCCAACCCGCTGCCCTTCGAGGTCCGCGGCGGCACAGGCTGGCACCTCGTCGGCACCTACACCGTCGCGCTCGACGCCGGCAAGGGTCAGGTCTACGACGCCGACCTTGTGGCCTTCCACCTGTCCAGCGTCACCGGGTGATCCGGCAGGCGGTATTGAGACGGTGTGGAGTCGCTCCATCCAGCTGCCTCATCCGGGTTGTCAGCCGGCCGGTGTAGTCGCGGAGCCCTGCTTCCTTCCTAGGACCGCCACCGCCTCGTCGTCATGCGAGCCCTCGCCTGCGGTCCGCGCTCTCGAAACGGTCGTCCTGCCACTGCACGGTCAGCCGGGTGAACGTCGTCGCGGACGGGCCGGCATCGGTACCAAGGAAACCTTCCAGCGCCGGCGTGAAGTCCTTGCTGGACAGGCCGTGCAGGTGCAGCAGCGGCAGCACCTCGGTGATCTTCGGAGACTTGCGGCACCAGGCCGGATCGCGGAGGAGAACCGGCGCCGTTCGCCGGTGGCCCCGTCGACGCGCTTGTCGTTGACCCGCGGCGCCCGGACCGGCACGGCACCGGCCGACGTGAGCGCGTGCCGTGGAACCGCATGGCCGTTGCGGACCACCAACCGGTGACCCGCTCGTCCAGCTCGCTGACGTGCGCTGCGAGGTAGGCGGCCACCTCGGCCTCCAATGCGGCGGCCAGCATCCGCCCGTGCACCCTAGCGGACAACGGCGCCGACAAACCTGCCCAGGCGCACCGCCAGGTCTGATCGCCGAAGCTGGCGGATGGGATCCGTCGACCCAGCGAAGTTCCAAGATCATTATATCTGGCCTGCCTGCACGCGGTGCTATACGGTCTAGCAAGTGAGAGTCGAGCGCCATTGGTGGAACGGAACCCAAAGTTTGCGGGGGCGCCGCGATGTATACATCCGCACCGACGGCCAACGGTGGGAGGTCGAGGCGCAGGCCGGCGGCACCGCTGGGCGGTCGAAGCTGCATCACTGTCCCAGTCGAACCTCGGCGGAGATTCTCGCCGAGGCATGGCTAGGCGGTCATCCGGAGTGGCGGGAACTGGCCCCTGACGGCGAACCTCATGAACACTCCAAGCAGATCTCCTGACCGTTGGACCGCACGGCGAGCTGGCTGCGATGCTGCACCAGGAAGCAACGCGCGCATCGGAACTCATCCGATTGCACCGGCACGACTGCCACGGTCAGTTCCTCGCCGAACAGGTCCGCGCCAGGCAAGTCGAAGCTCTCGGCCGCCTCGGCTTCATCGAGATCGACTCCCGGCGACCGCGCGACGGCGCTGAGCGCATTGAGTTCCTCCACTCCGTCGTCCTCAAGCCCAGCCGCGGTGCGGCGCGGCGCGTCGTAGTCAATGGGCTTGCTCATATGTCGTGACCCTCCACTGTCCGTCGTGTGTCGCGGCCGATCGGTCACCGCGGTGGAAGGGTAGCTCCCGATCGGCGGTGAGCGCACAACACTCAGTGATCGCCTGGTGACGGCTGGCCGGCGGCTCCCTGGTTCGGGGGTGTGCGTCCACCGTGCGCTCAGGTCGGTAGCCCCGGCGCAGAGGTTGGCGAAACGAAGGGTGCTGGACGGAGCGCAGTTGCAGGATGACTTCAAAGCGACGCGTGGCGTGTTGCTACGGATCCCTACGCGGACCATACTCGGTGTATGACAGCTGTACGACAGGCGAAGACGGCGCCCCAGAAGGCCCAGAAGCCCACACGAACGGCTACCGAACGCACGCGAACAGCAAAGAAGGCCGCGCCAACGACACGCACGGGTCGCGCGGCGCGTACAGCCGGCGCTGCTGGTTCGGTCTCACAGGTTGCGCAGGTGCGGCTCCGGCCCGACGAGGTGGATGCGCTGCACGTCGTCATGAGACAACTACATCTCGCCTCCACATCCGAAGCGCTTCGGGAGGGCATCCGGCTGCTTACTCGGGAAGCCGCCGAGGTGGCTGCCTCTGACGACATCCGAAGCTACTACGGCGGCGAACCGGCGCCATTGCCTGACGGGGTCGTCGCGCCAACCGAGGACGAGTTAGCTGCGGCTGACGCCGAGCGATGGTAACGACCAGGGCCAGTCTGGCGCCGATGCGCGGCGAACTTTGGTCATGCGCCATGCCGGTCGCCGGGGTCCATCCAGGTGTCGTACTGACCGTAAATCGCATAGCTGGACCGCTATCTTCGGTCACGGTGGCTCTCGTTACCGGTACGGCGGGACCTGAGACGACGCACGTTCGTATCGGGCCCGCCGCTGGCGTAACCAAGTACGACGAGTCCTACGTGAATTGCACCGACCTGCATTCGATAGCGAAGCCAAGTCTGCGCCGCCAGCTGGGTCGGTTGGCACCGGCCGAGTTGCGCAGCGTGGAGTCGGCCCTGCGGGTCATCCTCGGGTTGTGACCCGTCGCACGCGGTTCGCGCAGCTTCCATAGCCTCACAAGATGCCTGGTAAGCGACCGTCGTGGGCCCGACGATACAGAGCCCCTTCCTCACGGCTGCGGTGTCCAGAGAGCATCCAGGGGTAGCACCGTCGTCCCGTCCTCGTGCGTGTACGCCAGTTGGCCTGTGTAGAGGATGACGACTGCGGCCAGTTTCGCGCCGAGCCGAGCACGCAGTGCCCGAATCCCACCGAGGTCCGCACCGTCGATGCGAGTACCGGCCTTGATCTCAAATGCAAAGACCGCGCCGTCATCGCGCTCGAGAACCAGGTCGACCTCGTCGCCCGTGGCCGTACGAAAGTGGCCGACCGCGACCGGGCCATCCCACCAGCCGACCTGCTTGAGGATCTCCCCGACCGCGAACGTCTCCACCAGATGCCCGTACTCGCTCAATGTCGTAGGGTCGTTCTGGGCGATCTTCTCCGGCGTCAGGCCCAGTTGCCAGGCCATCACCCCGGCGTCGATCACGTGAATCTTGGGCATCCGCGCCACCCGGGAGCCCAGGGTGATGCCCCAGGCCGGCAACCGCTGGACGAGGAAGACGGCCTCCAATAGGCGCAGGTAGTTCTCGGCACTGGTCTTTTCCATGCCAACGGTCTCAGCCGCGCCGGCGATGTTGAGCACCTGGCCCGACCGCGATGCCAGCACCGCCAACAGTCGGGGGAGCATCTCCCGCTGCCTGATACGGGTGAGCTCGACGACGTCGCGATCGATGAGAAGGTCCAGGTAACTGGAGTACCACCGTGATCGCGACCGGCCGGGCGGGCGTCGAAGGGCCACTGGCATGCCGCCTGCGGTGACGCGCCTGGCGTACTCGTCCCGGGTGGTCCGTGACGGCTCAACGATGATCGGCAGATCCGCGCCATCGAGAAGTCGATGGATTAGAAGATCGCCCGTGAATCCATCGATCTCGACCTGCGCCAGCGGAAGGACGTCCAGTACCTCGACACGCCCGGTCAACGCTTGACCTGCCTGTGGCAACGTGGAGTACCTGGTGGACCCGGCAAGCACGTAGCGTCCAGGGCTCAGGTCCCGGTTGAGTTCGGCCTTGATCGCCTCAAGCAGTTCGGGCACGTGTTGGTATTCGTCGATCAAGACTGGCCGCGGACCACCGACGAATCGCCCGGGATCATTGCGCACCGCAGCTCGCGTCGCCGGGTCATCGCAGTCCGTGACTGCTCGGCCGAGACGCGCGCCGAGCGCGCTCAACAGCGTGCTCTTGCCGACCGTGCGCGGGCCGTTAAGTACGATCGCGGGTTCTTCACCCAGCCTGCCGGCCAGCACCGAGGTCAGCCGCCGTTCGGCAAGCCCGGTCAGTGCTCCATCCACGAGGGGAGTCTTGCATATCTTCCGCGTTTACGACAAGTATTTTCCGTACTTCACAACCTTCTTCTCCGCGTCCTACGGCCGATCCGAGGGGTGATCTCCGCCCGCAGAGCCTCACTCGGCCCTCGCCCCAGCTACCGAAACCATGCCGGCAACGCCAGCTCGGCGAGCAGCGGGTGCGGTTCGATCCCGCCGACCGGGCGTGGCTGGCGGTGCTGCTGCACCGGCTGCCCCGACCTGGGTTGCATCGGGCTGCGGCTGCTGGTGCGACCTGACACCGTTCTGCGCTGGCATCGCGACCTTCTCACACGCCGCCACGCGGCGGCGTCGCGGCCGCGGCGGCCGGGCCGGCCGCGGACCATGCGTTCGGTCCGCGCGTTGGTGCTGCGCCTGGTGCGGGAGAACCCGTCGTGGGGCTACCGGCGGGTGCACGGGGAGCTGCTCACCCTTGGGTCAAGATCGCCCCGTCCACAGTCTGGGAGATGCTGCGCGCGGCTGGGATCGACCCTGCACC
>JBLNGJ010000686.1:0-12022 GCA_050264675.1 Micromonosporaceae bacterium | reverse complement strand
ACCCGCCCGACCGCATCGAGGCATCGGGCTGCGAACGCCGGTCGCGGCGACGCACCCGCCGCCGGAGGCGATCAAGCAACTCCACGGCGTCGAACGCAGCGACGTGCTCGGCGGACTCATCCACGAGTCGGCGCAACGCGAGGTCTGCGAGGTTGCACCCCACACCCTCTGATCATCCGGTTGCGGTGTTGGCCAGCAGATCGAAGGCGAGCCCACTGGAACTGCCGCCCCGGCCGGTGCCGCGCCGGGCGCCCAACCAGACCACCACCCGGCCGCCGCGCCATCGGGTCCGGTGGTATGCCACGGACAGCGTCGTACCCGTCTGGGGTACCTCCTCCTCATTGACGAAGTACGCCGCGGGTGTCGCAGCGTCGAGGCCCTCGCGGAGCAGGGCGGTACGCGGCCGGACCGGTTGACCGTCCACGGCGCTGGGCAACGCGGCGCGCTGCAACTGCACCGAACGCGTGTCACCGGGCACGTGTACGGGAATGAGCGGGATCCAGTGCTCCGGGATCGTGCTCATCGCCTCGTATGCGACCGGCGCGCGCGGGTCGTCGGGCGGCGAAGGCGGGAAGAGCCGGAGCCGGTGCGCGAGAACCTCGGCGGCCACCTCGCTGCCGCGGCGGCCCTCACCCGTGGCGAGCCGGACGGTACGTTCGATGCCCCACACGAGGTTGGCGCTCTCGTCGCGGACCAGCGACACGTCCTCCAGCGGCGGTCCGGACGCGAGCTGCGGTACGGTCGCCGCGAGCAGCAGCCGGTTGTCCGCCGCGACCGCGTCGTCGCCAAGAGTGTCCATTGTGTACATCGACCAGCGCTGCCAGTCCTGGTCGGCGCCCGTACCGGCGGGGGTTATCCACAGCCGCTGGCCGAACACGTCGGTGACCGCGAGGCCCTGCACCGTCGCCAGCGTGCCGGCGGGCAAGTCGCAGGGCAGCTGGTACCAGTCGTTGCTGAACACCAGCGCGAACTCGAGGAAGATCAGCCGGATGATGTCGGTGCTGTCCGGGCGGACCGCGGCGAAGTTCGTCTTACCGTCCTCGATCGCCCACCAGCGAGGCAACGGCATGCCCGCGAACCGCACCGGGGCCGGGAACACCGTGCGGTTGACCGGTGGCGGCGGCGCAGCCGTACCCCCAAGGGGCCCGGCCGGATCGACGGAGAAGGCGTGCCAGTCGAGATCGTCGCCCGTGTGCTCGGGAGCGGTGAGGGTGGCCTCGCCACCCCCCGGCTGGGCCGCCGCAACCGAGAAGCGGTGCTCCAGGCGGCGCGGGTCCCACGTGGTGTCGCCGGGCGGCTGGTCGATGAGGTCGTTGAACCAACTGACCAACCGCACGCCCTGCTCGTTGAGGCGATCCCGGTGCGGATCGGGCGCGTTGATCCCGTCGGACGCGACGCCCCCATCGGCGATGTGCCGGTAGAGCGCGTAGCCGTCCATCTGCCGCCCAGCGACCGCTTGCAGGTACCCGAGCACCTCGGGGTGCGCGGCCCGCGGCGTGTCCGCGTCGGCGGCCGGGTCGGGCGGCGCGATCGGGTACCGGTTGAGGTACTCGTTGCGGAACTGTTGCAGCGGCGGGTTGTTGACCAGCAGCTTAAGCCAGCGGCGGCCCATGACCGTGCGCAGGTCGTACGAGATCGGGTCGGCGCCGAACGCGAACGGCAGCCGGCGCCGCTCGGCGACCGCCTCGACCGGCCGGTCGGCGGGAAGGGGCAGTGCGGGCGCCGGTCCCGTCCCCGGCCGGAACCGGCTCAGCGGGGAGGCGACGACCGAGTACATCGCGGTCACCGGCGTACCCGCGTCGGCGCCCCGGAACTCGCCGAGCTGCCATTGCCGGGTCAGCAGCCAGAGCGCGTCGCGGACCTCGGCGCGCAGGGCCCGGTCGAAGTCGGTGGTGCGGGGCCGGCCCTCGAGGCGATTCCACACGCCGACCGTCGGAAACGCGCGGGTGGCCAGCGCCTCGGGCAGGTTGTCGATGCGTGGCGGCTCAGTCACGGCTATCCATCCCCGTTCACTCCCGGGCCAGCCAGCGCAGGTTGGCCACCGCCAGGTCGGTGCTGATCGTGATCGGCCGCCGGGTCGCGGACATCACCGTCGCGGGCAACAGTTGGGCGTACGCGGTGTCGTCGAGATGCTCGGGCTCGACGGCGCGCAGCCGGGCCAGCTCGAACGTCTCGGTGATCGCGGCGACGAGGTCGTCGACCTGCCAGGCGCCCGTACGCACCGGCGGCACGACAAGCAGCATCGCCTGCGGTGGCTCGGTGTCGGGGCGGTCCAGGTCGAGCGCGATCCCGGTGGTCTCGTGCTCGGCCGGTACGACCTCGGTCCACTCGTCGAGCAGCAGCCCGCACCGCTGCTGGTCCGACGGCGGGGCGTTGCCGTACTGCGCCGTGTACAGCAGCCGGTCCTCGGTGATCGCGGTGCCCGGGGCGAACTCCATCCCGAGCCAGTGGTCGCCCGCGCGGAACGGCAGCTGGATCGGCGTCAGGGTCGGCAGGTCGATCCCGCGCAGCGCCTCGCTGAGCACCATCACCCGTTCCCAGAGCCGCGGCGCCTCGCGCACCCGGGCGACGCCGTGCAGCCAGTCGTCGACCGGGAAGTCGCGGCCCGCGGTGACGAGGTGCGAGACGAGCGCGGGACTGTCGGTGCGCGCGTCCCGCAGCTGCGCCGCGAGCGCAGCGGTGGCGGTGAACTCGGGCACGGCGAGGACGTCGTCGCCGAGCAACGCCTTGAGGGCGGCCACGCCGGCCTCGACCCGGTCGGGCCCGAGGACGGCCTGGTCGTACTCGGCCAGCGCCTGGTCGGCCCCGGCCAGCCGCACGACGATCTCGGCCAGCAGCGCCTTGGCCCGGCGCAGCAGGTCGCCGGCGAACGTGACGACCCGATCCTCGTACGGGGTCAGGACGAGCCCGGTCGGGTCGACATCGCTCAGCGGCAGCAGGGCGGCGACCTCGGCCAGCAGCCCGCTGAGCGTGGTGGTGCTCGTCGTCGCGACCTGCCGCAGTTGCTGCAGCCGGCTGTTGAAGGTGTCGCGGCGGTTGCCGACGATCGTGCGCAGCTGGGACGGCTGCGCCGGCGGCGGGCTTGTCGGCGTGGTGGTGACGAGCCGCTCGGCCTGCTGCAGCAGCCGGAACCGTTGGTCGGCTGGGGCCGAGCTCGGCAACGCGTCGTACTGGGCGATCAGCGCGTCCGCGGCCGTGAGCGCCCGGGCCATCCGGTCGGCGGTCTCGGCCACCGCGGCGAGGATGTCGCGGAAGACCGTACGGCGCCACGCGGTCAGCTCGCCCCAGCCGCTGCGTACCAGACCGAAATTGCCGGCCGATGCCGCCAGCTCGGCGTACCGGCGCAGCAGCGTGTCGATCCCGCTCAGCAGAGCGGCCCGCGCCGGCGCCGCCGGCGGGTCGGGCACCAGCGCGGACAGGTCGGTGACGTACGTGGCGACGGTGGTACGCAGCACGTCGAGGTCCTGGCGTACGGCGGCCGGCCGGGCCCGCGGCAGGGACACGGCCTCGTCAGCAGCTCGGTCCACATCGGACACTCCGGCGGCCGGGACGAGGTCGCTGGGGCGCAGCGCTCGGGACGTGGTGAGCAGCCCACGCAGCGCCGCCACCAACGGCGACAGCTCGAGGAACGTGACCTTCCCGCCGACCCGCTGGGTGTACCGGATCGCCAGCTCGGCGTCCGGCCGCGGGTGGTCGCGGTTGACCACGACCCCGACGATGCGGTCGTCCAGGTCGGTCATCGCCGCCTCGCCGGCCGGCCGGACCGCCCAGAGCAGGTCGATCGGCCCGAGGCCGAGGTCGACCTGGCTGACCTCGCTGTTGCGAGCCGTACCGGTGGCCGGATCGGTCCACGTCACGGTGACGACCACATTGCCGGGCGCCGGCAGGACGTTGGGCAGCCAGGCGTCGACAGCGGGCTCGGCCCGGGCGCGCGGGTTGCCGTTCGGCGGATTGAGGCCGGTGGTGAACTCGACCGCGAACCGGTGGGTCAGCGTGACCCCGCTGCGCGGCGTACGCACCACCGCCGGGTCGGGCGGAAACCCCTCGGTGGAGAACGCGTCGAGCGTCGCCGACGCGCGTTCGGCGTTGCCCGCGATCGCCTGGTGCGTACTCTCCGCCACCGCCAGATCGGCCACCGCGTCGTGGATCTCCAGCACCCGGCGTACCTCGGCGTCGATCGCCGCGCGCGGCGCCGGGCTGGCCGGCGGCAGCCCGGCGACGCCGAACGGGTACGTCGCGTCGGGCGTACGGGTCACGCGCCGGACGAGGGCGAGGCCGTCGATGACGTTGCGCGCCTCGACCAGACCGGTCGGGGTACCCGGATCCGCCGCCGTTTCCGCCAGCCGGCCGGCCCGCAGCGGGAACGCCCCGCGCAGCGCACCGATGAACGAGTCGAGCTCGGCCTCGGCGAACCGGTCGTGCAGCCCGCGTTCGAACCGGTAGCCCAGCAGGGCGCCCAGCGACTGGCCCTGGCGCAGGCCGTCGAGGACGGTCAGCGCGACCCGTACTCGCTCGGAGCTCAGATTGACCGCGAACGGGCCCGGCGCGTCCGGCGTGGCGTTGGACAGGTAGCCGGCGCGCAGCACCGCCGCGGTGGTGGCCTGGGCCGGCGAGGGCGCGTGGATGAAGCCGCCGTTGGCCGGATCATGCCGCAGCGGCGTCGATCCGGGCGGGTTGAAGATCTGCGCGAGCTGCCCGCTAAGCTCGACCGGCTCGAGGGTACGCGGCTGCGGCCGCACGTCCTCCAGCCAGCCGTACGCGCCGAGGTGTACGCCGCGCCGGGCGGGCGATCCGCCATCGGCGCCGAAGCGCAGCTCGGCCAGCCGCTCGGTGGCCAGACCGAGCTGCCAGGCGTCGAGCCGGTACGTGGCGCAGTCGAGGTGCTCGACCAGGACCCGTTCGAGTCGGGCGGTCGGCAGGTCGGCGAGCACGCCCAGCGCCTGGACCTGTTCGGTCAGGGCGGCGGTCGCGGGCCGGCCGTCGAGCGTGGTCGGCAGGAAGTCGACCAGGAGCGCGTCGGGCGTACCCGTGACCACCGGGTCGGGCGAGTAGAGCTGCCGGAACCGGCTCTCGCTCGGCGCGTCCGGATTGGTCAGTCCTATGTGGACGAACAACGGGTCGACCGGGCTCGGCGCCTGCGGGCTGCCCGCGGCGACCGCGAGCCGGCGGGCGGCCTCGGCCCAGCCGAGCAGCACCGCGTGCCGCAGCAGGAGGTAGAGCAACGCGGCCGGCCGGCGGTCGGCGGTGAAGCCGAGCTCGCGCCGGACGGCCTCGAGGTTGGTGCCGGCCAGATCGGCCAGCCAGCGCAGGTAGTTGCGGCCGTCGGGCGTGTACGCGCGGACGGGGTCGGTCTCGGACAGCGGCCGGTCGTCGACGAGCGGGGCGAGGAGCGGGTGCTGGCCGCCGACGAACAGCCGGCGCAGCAGGTCCGGATCCGGGCGGCTCGGCGGTCCGGGGTACCCGAACCGCGCCAGCAGCGCCCGTACGGGCTGCGGCATGTCCAGCTGGTCGAGCGCCGGCAGCACGGTACGGCCCAACCCGCCGAGGTTCTCCCGGTTGTAGACGTCCTCGACGCTCTGCGCGTACCGCTGGTAGAACTCGGCCGACGTCGGGTGCAGGGCCAGGATGTCGAGCAGCAGCTGGTGCGGGTCGCCGGCCGTGCCCAGCCGGGCCACCTTGGCGCTGGCCGCCAGCCAGTCCGCCGCGGCCGTACGCAGCACCCGCTGCAGGGCCCGGCGGTGGCCGGCCGGCACCGGGCCGCCGTCGGGCCACGCCAGGCGGGAGTAGGCGGTGGTCGGCAGGATCCCGTACGGTTGTCGTCCAATGTGGACGGTTGGGATCGCGCCGCGCCCCGACACGTACCGGACGAAGAAGTCGCGGGTCCGGTCGAGCGCCGCGGCGTCGAGCAGCGGATGCAGCATGGTCTGCAGGTAATAGCCCCACGTCGCCGGCCACAGCGCCACGTTCGCGGCCCGGGCGTCGCGCAGGTCGGTGCCGTCCGCGTTCGGCACCCCGACCAACGCCGCCGGGTCGATGCCGAGCAGCTCGGCGAGCCACTGGCCGTCCGACTTCGCCGTCCAGTCGGCGATGGTGACGGCCGCCGCCGGCGACAGGGCCGCCCGCAGGCCACGTAGCGCCGCCCCGGTTTGCGCCTCCTCGTCCGGCCCGGCCGGTGCCCGCTCGGTGTTGTTCGTCGGGGTACCCGAGGGCAGCAGGCTGAAGCCGGTCGAGCTGCGCAGCTGCCGGGTGAACAGGTCGGCCAGCTCAACCCCGGCCGCATCCGGCGGGGATTGGCGCCGCAGCCCGAGCACGACCAGCCGGTCGAGCCCGCCGCGGATCCGGTCGTCGAGCGGGATCCGTACCCCCATGCCGAGCTCGACCGCCCGGTCGAAATCGACCAGCCACCGCAGGTCGTCGGGTACGTGTAACTGCCCGGTCTGCTCGTCGACCGCCAGCTGATCCGTCGCGCCCGGGTCGGGGCTGACCGCGAGCGTGTCGGGTACGGGGTTGCCCGTCGCCGACACGACCTGCGCGCCACGGGCGTACCCGAGAATCGTGAACCGGTCCGGCAGCAGGCGGGCGTGGGCGGCCCGCGTCCAGGACTGCGGCGCCAGGTCGGTCGGCACCGGTAGGACGAGGAACGAGACCAGCACGCGGTCGTCGGGGTTGACCACGGCCGCGTCGATGCCGACCGGCCGGCGGGCGCGTACCTGCGCCGCGCCGCTGCCGCCGACCGCCTGCTGCAGCGCATGGTCGGCGCCGCGGAGCCCGTCGCGGTCCCCGTGCGCCCGCCACACCGCGGTCCAGTACGTGACCGTCGGCGCGCGCTGGTCGGCGGGTACCGGCGTCGCGGTGACGACCACGAGAACCGTGGTACCGGCGGCCACCCCGGTCGGTTGGTCGGCGGGGTTGGCCGGCACGCGGCTCTGCAGCAGCCAGGTGGCGCGCCCGGCGGGCAGCCTGCTGGTCAGCTCCTCGAACGCGGCCCGCTCGGCGACCGGCTCGCCACCCGCCCGCCACAACGCCGTCCAGTACGCGTCGAGCGCGGCCACCTCGGCCGCCGTCGGCCGGGGCTCGAACGCCTCGACCGCCCAGTCGTCCGGGAACACCCGGACCAGCAGCTCGGTCGCGGTGAACCGGGTCTCCACCCGGACCGGACCGAGTAGCACCGGAAAGTCGTCGCTGAGCACATCGGGGGGCGTCACGGCAGCATCTCCTCGGCGTGCACAGCCATCAGGACCGGTGCCTGGAACAGGATGTACGCGATGTCGGCCGAGCTGAGCCCGGCGTGCCAGAGCGGCAACGACAGGTCCTCGAGGTGCTGCTCGGCCTTCTCCGCGTCCTCGACCGGGTTGTCGAACTCCAGCAGGGGTACCGGGACCGTGTTCGCGTCCAGCGCGAGGTAGCCGCGGTTCGCCGGGTCGACGTCCGGCCACGACAGGTCGTTCCAGACCTCCACGCGGGTACGGTCCAGGTCCGCGCCGAACCGTGGATCGCCGGGCCGCTCCTTGATGACGAAGAACCAGCCGGGGTCACCGTTGGGCGTCCCCCGCGCCTCGTCGGCGGTCAGGTTGAAGCCGAGCAGGTACACGTCGGGATCGATCTTCGCCTCGTACCGCGGCAGCCGGATCTCGTCGGTCGACGGGTGCTCCTCGTCCAGCAGCTCCACGGGTACCCGTTCCTGGGTCGGATCGGGATGCAGGTTGTCCGGCTGCCAGCGGGCCCGGTGCGCGTAGATCGCCGCGGTCGGGTACTTCTTGAGCAGCTCGCCGCGGATGACCAGCACCAGGTCGTCCTCCCGGGCGCCGCCTTCCTCGCGGTTGTCGTTCGCGCCGAGCGCGGCGGTCGGCGGCCAGGTGTGGATCGGGCGGATGTCGTAGAGCCGCTCGCGCCGCTGCGCCGGCGTCTCCCCCGGGCGCGGCAGCGCGGTGCGCGGGTCCCAGAACTGCCGGAACGGGGTGCCGCGCTGGTCGGTCGGGTACTCCCGCCACAGCAGCTCGCGCGCCATCTCGTGGTTGAGCCCGACGAGGTACGCCTCGATGAACTCCTGGTTGGTTTCCAGCAGCGTGATGGTGTTCGGCGGGATCAGCCCCAGGTTCGGTACGAACACCTCGACGCCGAGATCGAGCAGGGCCCGGTACATGGGTAGGTCGATCACGGGGTACGCCATCGCCTCGATGAACTGCTCGGCAAAGGCGTGCAGCCGCTCGGGCAGGTGGACCGCGTCGAGGATCGACCTCGGCACCGTACGGTCGGCGCGCAGCCCGTCGAGGACGGAGCCGGTCGCACCCGCTACGTCGAGCGGCCCCCGGTCGTCCACCCGGCCGCCCAGCTCGGCATCGCCCCGGCCGTGGTACAGATCGCGCAGTGCCGTCTTGAACCGCAGCGCCTCCGGGCTGTCCGGGCCGCCGGGCGTGGGTACCAGCGGGTCGCCCGGCAGCGTGAGGACGAAGTCGGAGCTGGTAGGAAGCCCGTCCACCGGATCGCCGGAGGTGGCCGCGGCGCGGGCTTTGAGTGCCGGGTGCAGGAAGTCGTCGAGCTGTTCGGGGGTCACGACCGCGCTCGGCGTCACCTTGGGCGCGGCGGCGGTGACGCCGCCGGTGACCGCGTCGAGGCGGGGCAGCAGCGCGTCCGGCGGCTGGGCGGCGGTGAACGGCAGCTCCCGCATGAGCCGGGAGCCCGGCCGGGTGATCCGGCGCAGCTCCGGCGACACGGCCGCGGGCCCGACGCGGCTGGTGGCGACCCGGAAGCCCACCGCCACGGTCTCGACGACGTCACCGGCGGCGGCGAGCCGGGCGGCCGTAGCCTCGCCGACGGCCGGCGCGTTCAACCGCGGGTGCGCCGGCGCGGTGAGGCGCAGTGCGCGTCCGGACAGCCGGACCGCCGCCGCGGCCGCGCCGGTGGACGGGTCGAGATGGCGGGTCTGCAGCACGTGCCCGACCTCCCGGGCCAGTTGGGCCGCGCGGATCCGGCCGTTGGCGGCGAGCACGTCGCCGACCTGCGCCCAGGCCGCCGCCATGAACTCCTCCTGCCGGTCCTGCACGACGCGGGTACCGAGGTTGGCGGCGACCCGGAAGCGCGGGTCGAGGTTGAGCCGGTGTACCCAGTTGCGGTTGGTCGCCGTATCGGTCAGCAGGCGGGCGGTCAGCGCGTGCCAGCGCCCGTACAGCGGCGGCGTGATCACCGGGTCCGGCCCGGCCGCGAGGGCGGCGTTCGCCTGAGCCGGGGCCTGTTCGAGGTACGCGTCGGCGAGGTTGATCAGCCCGGCCAACGCCTGCTGGAACGGGTGCGGGTACGGATGGCCGGGCTGGTCGTCCCACTGGTCGAAGACGTCGGGCGAGCGGTCGGGCACCTGCAGCGCGCCGCCCAGGCGCAGCACGCCGTTGATCCCCGCCGGCGTCGTGATGCCGGGCAGCCCCAGCCCGGGGGACCGATGTACGTCGATGTCGCGGCGACCGACGTGCTCGTCGGGTACCCGCGGCTCGAGCAGCCGTACGAGCGACTCGAAGTCCCCCGCGCCTCCGGTGGTGAAGAACCAGCGGTGGTAGTACGGCAGCACGCCCGGCACCTGCTGACCCGCGTACGGCGTACCCCAGGCGGGATGCAGCGCGGCCGGCGCGGCGGTCGGGTCGAGCCCGAGCCCGGCCAGGCGTCCCGTCTCGAACGCCGGCACCAGGAACGCGTGGTACCCGGTGCCGGGCGCGAGCCGACGCGGGCAGAGCAGGCGCGAGCAGGCGTTGTCCGGGTTGGCGGCCAGCACCGCAGTCAGCGCCGGCAGCGCGGTCGTCATGTCGTCGGAGGCCACCTGGTGGGTCAGGTCGCCGTTGACGTGTACGTGCGCCCACGCGCCGAGCTGGTCGGCCGGCGGCAGCACGGCTGGGTCGGCGACGGTGATGAACGGCAGCGGCCGGTCCGGGCTGACCGCCTCGTCGAACTCGGCGTCCTCGTCGTGCGGGTCCCGGCCGCCGGCGAGCACGACGAGCGCGAGCCAGGGCGCCAGCCGGGCGGTCGCGGCGTCCGGCAGGGCCGGGCTGTACCGCCACGGGAAGTCCTCGTCGTAGAACTCGATGTGCGCGAGGTAGTTCGGCTCGACGTTGGTGACCCACGGCCGTGGCTCGGTACGCGACACCGCCCGCGACTCGACGCCGATCACGTCGCCCGGCCCGTACAGCTGCACCTGCTGCTCGACGTCGCGGGTACGCACCGCGGCGCCGCCCTCGGCCGTCAGCCGCAGCGTCACCGTGATGCTGGCCCGGGCGGCCGTACCCGGGGCGGTCGTCACCCGGGTGGCGAGCCCGGTGCGCAGCCACGGCAGGAACGAGTATGCGTTCGCGGCCACGGCTACTCGCCGATCGGGCCGAGGGTGAAGATCTCCGTCGTCGCGGTCAGGTCGACCGTATCGATGTCGGCCGCCGCGAGGCCGGACGCGACGGTACCGCCCGCGACGAGCACCCGGCCGTCGTCCAGCGCGACGGCGGCGAACGCCCAGCGGCCGGTGGCCAGCCCGGCCGCGGTCTTCCAGCTGTCGGCGCCGGAGTCGTACACGAGCGCGCTGGCGAAGCCGGCCGCGTTGCGCAGGCTGTCGACGCCGCCGACGGCGAGCACCTTGCCGGAGCCCAGCGACACCGTGCGGTGCCGGCTGCGGCCCGCCGGCATGGCGTCGGCCTCGGTCCACGTACCGCTCGCCTGGTTGTACCGCTCGGCCGTCGACCGGCTGGCCGGGTCGAACCCGCCGTCGCCGAGCGGGCCGGGCGCGCTACCGCCGGTGACGAGCACCGAGGTCGCCGAGACGAGTGCGGCCTGGTGCCGGGTGCGCGGCACCCGCATCGATCCGGTGGGCGTCCAGGTATCGGCGTCGGCGTCGTACAGCTCGCAGAACGCCAGCGCCGCCTCGTCGGTACGGCTGACCGGCACGCCGCCGCCCGCCACGAGCACCAGGCCCTTGTCGAGTACAACGGCCGGGTGCCCGCTACGGGCATCGGTCATCGGCGCGACCTCGGTCCACGTACCGGTCTTCGGGTCGTACCGCTCGGCCGTACGCAATGCGCCGAGCGACTGGCCGGACCGGACCGCGCTCCCGCCTGCGACGAGTACGCCGCCGTCGGCCAGCAGGACGGCGCTGTGCCCCCAGCGCGCGTGGTGCATCGCCCCGGTCGTCGACCACGTGCCCTTGGCCGGGTCGTACACCTCGGCGCTGGTCAGGCCCGGCGGCGGGAACTGGGTCGCCACGTTCGTACCGCCCGCGACGAGCACCGTGCCGTCGGCGAGCACGGTCGTGGTGTGCAATCGGCGAGGCGTGTGCAGCGCGCCGGTCGGCTTCCACACCCCCGCGTCCGGGTCGAACAGGGCGGCCCGCGCGACCGCCGCCGAGGCGGCGTCGGCCCCGCCGGCCAGCAGCACCGTGCCGCCGTCGAGCAGCACCGCGCCGTCGTACTGCCCGTCCCAGGTCCCCGCGGCCGGCAGATCGCCGGACCCCTTCCAGGTGCCGAGGGCGCTCGTCGTGGCGCTGGTCATCACGGCCTCCGTCCGCACGTGCTCAGGGAGTCAAGATTTCGGTGGTCGCGCTGAGGGCCGCGCCGTCGGGCCCGGGCGCCGCCGCGCCGGCCCGGGTGGTACCGCCGGCGGTGACCACCCGGCCGTCGGCCAGCTCGGCCGTGGCGTGGGCCCACCGGCCGAGGGCCAGCGCGCCGGTGGCGGACCAGCGGTCGGCCTCGGGGTCGTACGCGACGACCGAGCGGTAGCCGGCGGTGAAGCCGGGGCCGGTCGTACCGCCCACGACGAGCACCCGGCCGGAGTGCAGCAGGATCGCACGGTGCCGGGTACGCGGGCCGGGCATCGCGGCCACCGGGAGCCAGCGGTTGGCGGCCGGGTCGTACCGCTCGGCCGTACCGAGGCTCTCCGGGCTGAACGTACCGTCCGGCCGGACGCCGACCGAGTCGCCACCGGTCACCAGCACGGTGCCGTTGCCCAGCAGGTTTGCCGTGTGCCCCGCCCGGGCGGTGCCGAGCGACGCCGCGGACGT
>JBLNGJ010000685.1:0-9696 GCA_050264675.1 Micromonosporaceae bacterium | reverse complement strand
GGCCGCCCCGGCGGAACCGGCCTGGCGGGACCTCACCGGTGAGGCCCCGGCGGCAACCCCACCGGCGCCGAGCCGGTCGCGCCTGGGCCGCCTGGGCCGCGCCGCCGCCGACCGGGTCGCCGCCGCCGAGACCGCCGAGACCCCGCGGCTAAGCGCTGGCGGGCTCGGCCCGGTCATACCCGCCCCGCCCGGCGCACCACCGCGCGGCAAGCCCGCACCGCCCGGAGCGCCGGCCGGCCCGGTCATACCCCAGCCGACCGCGCTCAAGCCGGCGGCGCCCAAGCCCGGCGGCGCCAAGCCGGGATCGCCGGGCGCGCCCGGATCGCTCGGCCCGCCCGGATCGCTCGGCCTGCCGGGGCCGTCCGGCCCGGCCGGCCCGTCCGGGCCGCCGAGCGCCGCGGCGGTTCGCAAGCGCCGGGCCGAGCTGCGCCGCCAGCTCAAGCTGGCCCAGCGGCTCAAGACGCTCACTCTGTTCACCGTCGTGCTCCTGCTGCTCGCCGCGTACCCGTTGTTCCTGGTGGCCCGGCAGGCGAGCCAGGACCCGGTCTTCCTCGGCCTCGATTCGCTGAAGTTGCCGTCGTGGGCGGCCGGGGAGAAGAGCGACGCCTCCGGCGGCAGCCGGTGGTGCGTTGGTGAGTGCCGGTTCCGGGAGCGGACCTGGCAGTCGGGCCGCCCACCGGAGGAGACGCAGGCCGCCTACGACAAGGCATTGCGCGGCTACGGCTGGCGCCCGCGCGTGGGCGGCATCTGCCCAGCCGCCACCGATGGCATCGTCACCTGCTGGTTCCACGACGAGTACCTGTTGGACATGTGGGTGCGCGCGCCGGTGTGTGAGATACCGCCGGTGCGGCCGAGCATCGGCGCCGGGGCGTCGGGCAGCCCCCGGCCGGCGGCGACCACGCCGCCGTGCCCGGGCGCCCTGGTCACCGTCAAGGTATTCAACTCCGTGGGTTACCAGGTCGGCGTTTAGCTGCCAACCCGGCAGGTCCGCACGAATGCGGATCGACGAGCCGGTAGGGTCATGGACGAACCGGCCGCGAGCGCCCACCCGCGCCGCGGGGGCACGGCCCCGACAGCGAGCGGCCGGATCACACCGACGTAGCCAGCTCAACGCAGCGATCCCCGCCGGCGCACGACCGACGCGATCGCGCGGCAGAAGGGAGGACCGCCATGTCGGCTGGAGGTGTCGCGGGCCTGATCGCGTCGGGTGCGTTGCTCATGCTCGTGGTCGTGCTCGCAGTGCCGATCCTTCGACTGCGCCACACGGTCGACGCCGCCACCCGGGCCCTCAACGACCTGACCGACCGGACCGGGCCGATCCTCGGCAGCGTCCACGGCACGGTGGACAACGTCAACACGGCGCTGTCCCAGGTTCACACCACATTGGACGGAGTCAACCTCCAGCTGGCTCGTCTGGACACCATCACCGGGCACGCGGCGCAGGTGACCGCGAACGTGGCCAACCTGGCCACCGCGGTCACCTCGGCGGCATCCAGCCCGCTGGTCAAGGCGGCCGCGTTCGGCCTAGGGGTCCGCCGGGCGGCGGCCCGCCGGCGGGCCAAGGAAGAGGAGGACGAGGTCCGCGACCGGGTCAAGCAGGAGCACCGCAAGCGGGGGCGGGGCATCTTCTCGTGACTCGGGGCTCCACGGCCAGCTGAAGGGGAATCCGGTGTCGGCGGGCAGCCGGGCGGTGCGAGACTTCAGGAACCCGAAGTCACCCGGGCGAGCCTTAAGCCCCGAAGTCACCAGTGGAGCAGCACGCAGATGAGAACGGCGGAGATCAAGCGCAGGTTCCTGGCCCATTTCGAGCGCAACGGCCACACCGTGGTGCCATCGGCCGCGCTGCCGGCCGACGACCCGAACCTGCTCTTCATCAACGCCGGCATGGTGCCGTTCGCCCGCTACTTCGTGGGCCAGGCCACCCCGCCGTGGCGCCGCGCGGTCAGCGTGCAGAAGTGTGTGCGTACCCCCGACATCGACGAGGTCGGCAAGACCACCCGGCACGGCACCTTCTTCCAGATGAACGGCAACTTCGCCTTCGGTGACTACTTCAAGGAGGGTGCCATCGACCTGGCCTGGTCGCTCGCGACCGGGTCGCTCGCCGACGGTGCGTTCGGTCTCGACCCGGAGCGGATCTGGGCCACGGCCTACCTCGACGACGACGAGGCGATCGACATCTGGCACCGGCAGATCGGGCTGCCCCTGGCCCGGATCGTGCGCCGCGGCAAGGCGGACAACTTCTGGTCGATGGGCATTCCCGGCCCGTGCGGCCCGTGCTCAGAGCTCTACTACGACCGGGGCGAGGAGTACGGCAAGCCGGGCGGGCCCGAGGTCGACGAGGATCGCTACCTCGAGTTCTGGAACCTCGTCTTCATGCAGTACCAGCGCGGCCCGGGGGAGACCAAAGAGGACTACGAGATCCTCGGCGACCTGCCGGCGAAGAACATCGACACCGGCATGGGCCTCGAGCGCGTGGCGACCCTGCTGCAGGGGGTGGACAACCTCTACGAGATCGACGAGACGCGGCCGATCCTGGCCCGGGCGGCCGAGCTGACCGGCAAGGTCTACGGCGCCCACTCCGGCCATGCGGCGAGCCAGTCGCACCCCGACGATGTGCGCCTGCGGGTCATCGCCGACCACGTGCGGACCTCGCTCATGCTCATCGGCGACGGCGTCACGCCGGCCAACGAGGGTCGGGGTTACGTGCTGCGGCGCATCGTGCGCCGCGCGGTGCGGGCGATGCGACTGCTCGGCTGGGCCGAGGGTCCGGTGCTGCCCGAGTTGCTCCCGGTCGCGCGCGACTGCATGGCACCGTCCTATCCGGACGTTGCCGAGCAGTTCGAACGCATCTCGCAGTACGCCTACGGCGAGGAGGACGCGTTCCTGACCACGCTGCGCGCCGGCACGACGATCCTGGACGCGGCGATCGCGCAGACCCGCAAGGCGCGGCGCAAGCGGCTCTCCGGCGAGCAGGCATTCGCGCTGCACGACACGTACGGCTTCCCGATCGACCTGACCCTGGAGATCGCGGCCGAGCAGGGGCTCGGCGTCGACCAGGAGGGCTTCCGGCGGCTCATGGCCGAGCAGCGCCGGCGGGCAAAGGCCGACGCCCAGGCGCGTAAGACCGGCCACGCCGACCTCTCCGCGTACCGGTCGGTGCTCGATGCGGGCGGTCCGGCGGAGTTCACCGGGTACGCGGAGGTCGCGCGCGAGGCGAAGGTACGTGCGCTGCTCACCGGCGCCGGCCCGGTCGAGGTGGCCGGCGAGGGCGATGAGGTCGAGCTGGTGCTCGACGCGACCCCGTTCTACGCCGAGGGCGGTGGGCAGCAGCCCGACCTCGGTCTGATCACCTTGGGCAACGGGGCGGTGGAGATCCTCGACGTGCAACAGCCGCTGCCCGGGCTGACCGTGCACCGGGCCCGGGTCATCCGGGGCGAGGTGCGCGCCGGCGAGACCGGGTACGCCGAGATCGACCTGCCCCGGCGCCGGGCGATCTCACGGTCGCACACGGCCACCCACCTGGTGCACCAGACCATGCGCAACTTCCTCGGCGAGGCGGCCACCCAGGCCGGGTCGCTGAACGCCCCGGGCCGGCTGCGGTTCGACTTCAACACCCCGTCGGCGGTGCCGCCCTCGGTGCTGCACGACGTGGAGCAGCAGGTCAACGAGGTGCTCATCGACGACCTCGAGGTGCGCGCGTTCATCACCAGCCAGGCGGAGGCCCGCCGGATCGGGGCGATGGCGCTCTTCGGCGAGAAGTACGGCGACCAGGTCCGCGTGGTCGAGGTCGGTGACTACGCCCGGGAGCTCTGCGGCGGCACCCACGTGGCCCGCTCGGGCCAGCTCGGGTTGGTCAAGATCCTGCACGAGGCGTCCATCGGGTCGGGCGTACGCCGGGTCGAGGCGCTGGTCGGCCTGGACGCGTTGGACTTCCTCGCCCGTGAGCACCTGCTCGTCTCCCGGCTGGCCGAGCTCTACCGGGCCAAGCCCGAGGAGGTCGCCGATCGGGTCGAGGCGACACTGGCCCAGCTGCGCGGCGCCGAGAAGGAGCTGGAGCGGCTACGGGCGCAGTTGGTGCTCGGCAACGCCGGCGGGTTCGCCGACGCCGCCCGCGACGTGGCGGGCCGGTGGCTGGTCGCGGTGGAGGCGCCCGAGGGCACCTCCGGCACCGACGTGCGCACGCTGGCCCAGGAGATCCGCGGCCGGCTGACCGGTCGCGACCCGCAGCGCCCGGCCGTGGTCGCGGTGGCGAGCCGGTCGGGCGGCAAGGCGTCGTTGGTGGTCGCGGTGAACGAGGCCGCGCGCCGGGCCGGGTTCGCCGCCGGTGACCTGGTCAAGGACGCGCTGGCCGGGCGCGGCGGCGGCACCCCCCACCTGGCCCACGGCGGTGGCGTGCCGGCCGACCAGGTCCCGGTGCTGCTCGCCGCGGTGGAGAGGCGCCTGGTTGCCGGGTGAGCCGTGGACACCGGGCGTGCGGCTCGGTGTGGACGTGGGCAGCGTGCGGGTCGGCGTCGCGATGAGCGACCCGGACGGCGTGCTGGCCACCCCACTGACTACGCTGAACCGGGACAACCATCCAGAAAGCGGGCAACGGCCTCGGGACATCCTTGCGCTTGCGCGCCTGGTGGTGCTGCACGAGAGTGTGGAGGTAGTGGTGGGCTTGCCGGTGACGCTGGCCGGCACCGAGGGCCCCGCCGCGCGGCAGGCCCGGGCGTACGCGGACGACCTGGCCCAGGCGATTGCGCCGGTGCCCGTCCGGTTGACCGACGAGAGGATGTCGACCGTCAGCGCAACCCGTAGGCTGTCCGAACGAGGCGTCCGAGGGCGACGCCGCCGCGCGGTCGTGGACCAGGCCGCAGCGGTGGAGATACTGCAGCGGTGGCTCGATGCGCGGAGGCGGAGATGATTGACGACCTCGACCTGGCCTGGGAAGAGGAGTACGGACGTCAACCGCGCCGCCGCGGCGCCCCGCCCAGCCGGCAGCTGCGTCAGCGGCGACGCAAGGAACGCAAGCGGCGCCGCCGCTCATTCGGCGCGTTGTTCGTCTCGATGGTGCTGCTCGCCGGCCTCGGCTTGGGCGTCTACTGGGGTGTGGGCAAGATCCAGGACTACTTCGGCGCCCCCGACTACTCCTCGGTCGGCCAGACCGCGGTCAACGTCCGGGTGCACTCCGGCGATTCGGCCGGTGACATCGCCGAGACGCTGGTCAAGAACGGTGTGATCAAGAGCACCAAGGCGTTCATCGACGCCGCCCGGAACAACCCGCTGAGCAAAAACATCCAGCCCGGCACCTACAAGCTCTACGAGAAGATGCCGGCCGCCACCGCCCTGGCCATGCTGCTCGACCCGGCGCACAACCGCGTCGTGCTCAAGATCGTGGTGCCCGAAGGCATGATCACGCTGGACATCTTCGACCGGCTCTCGAAGGCGTCCAAGATCCCGCTCAAGGAGTTCGTCGACGCTGGCAAGGATCCGATCAAGCTGGGCGTGCCCGAGGCCTGGTACACCCGCGACGACGGCAAGAAGGTGGCCCAGTCCATCGAGGGCTTCCTCTTCCCGGCCACCTACGATTTCGACCCGAGCGCCACCGCGGCGGAGATGCTGCACGAGATGGTGGTCAAGTTCCTGGCCGAGACCGACGCGATCAGCTTCACCGAGCGGGTCAAGGCCGAGCGCAACCTCTCCCCGTACGAGGGGCTGATCGCCGCGTCGATCGCGCAGGTCGAGGCGGTTTTCCCGGAGGACTTCGGCAAGGTCGCGCGGGTGCTCTACAACCGGGCCTACGGCGGCAACTTCCCGTGCAGCTGCCTGGGCCTGGACAGCGAGGTCAACTACTGGCTGCGCCTGAGCGGCCAGGAGGCGAAGGCCTCCGAACACCTCACCGCGGCCCAGCTGCACGACCCCAATGACCCGTACAACACCCACGACAAGCCCGGACTACCGATCGGGCCGATCTCCAACCCCGGCCTCGATGCGCTGCAGGGCGCGATGCTTCCGCCCGCCGGACCCTGGCTGTACTTCATCTCGATCGACACCAAGGGGCACATGGCGTACGCGACGACCGCCGCCGGTCACGCCGCGAACATCCGCACGGCGTGCCGCAACGGCATCCCGCTGTGCTGACGGGGTTCTTCCGGGTAGTGATCGCGATTCTCCGTCGGATCGCGCAGTGACGCTTCACATCCGGACGGACAATCGCGATCACTGGCATCGGTGCGGGAGGTCGGGGTGAGCTTGGCGCGGCAGGCGGGGGTGCTGGGCAAGCCGATCCGGCACTCGCTCTCACCGGTGATCCACAACGCCGGTTACCGGGCCGCCGGCCTTACCGGCTGGCGGTACTCGGCCCACGAGTGCGCCGAGTCGCAGCTGCCCGGGTTCGTCGCGGCGCTCGAGCCGGACTGGGCCGGCCTGTCGCTGACCATGCCGCTGAAGGAGGCCGCGCTCGCGGTGGCCGACGAGGTCGCGCCGCTCGCCGCCACCCTGGGTGCGGCCAACACGCTGGTACGCCGGGCGGCCGGCGGCTGGCGGGCGGAGAACACCGACGGGCCCGGCATGGTCGACGCGCTGCACGAGGCCGGGGGGCACGAGGTCGAGCAGGTGGCCATCCTGGGCGCCGGGGGCACCGCCCGGGCCGCACTCGCGGCGGCGCAGCAACTGGGCGCCGCGACGGTGACGGTCTACGCCCGCCGGGCCGAGGCGATCGAGGAGCTGGCCGAGGTGGCCGACGGTCTCGGGGTGGATCTTCTCGGTGCCGGCTGGGACGAGGCGATCAAGGCCGGCCAGGCCGACATCGTCGTCGCCACCACGCCCGAGGGCGCCGCCGACGCGCTTGAGCTGCACTGGCGTGGCGGCGGGGTGCTTTTCGACGCGCTCTACGACCCATGGCCGACGCCGCTGGCGGCTTCGGCGGCGGCCGCCGGCTGCCGGGTGATCTCCGGCCTGGACCTGCTGCTGGCCCAGGCCGCGCACCAGTTCGAGCTGTTCACCGGCGTGGCGGCGCCGCGGTCGGCGATGCGGGCGGCCCTCGACGCGGCGGTGGCTGCGCGCGGCCGCTGACGTGGGTGCGGTGGGTGGGTGGTGGGTGCAAGCACGGGCACCGTATTAACGTCTCCGCGTTAATACGGTGCCCCTCCTTTCGGGTGGGTGCGCCGGGTTGAGGGTGGTCCGGGCGGGGCATCATCGGGACATGTCCGAGTCCCCCGGCCCGGAGACCGCCGCCCCGCCGCCGTCGTGGCGTGATGCGTTCCGGATGCAGCGTCCGGTGCCACCCACGCCGGCGAGTCGGCGGCTGCGTGCGCTGATCGCGGTCACCGCGGCGGTGGTGGTCGTGGTGGAGGCGCTGAACCTGCTGAGCGTGGACGAGCCGGGTTTCTCCCTCGCGGTGCGCACAGTCTGGGCGCTGCTGCGGGTGATCGGCTTCCTCCTGCTCATGCGCGCGGTCCGATTTGGACGGATGGTGGCCCGCCCGTTCGGGCTCATTCTCGCGGTGACCACCGTCTTCGCGGTCACCCGTCTGGTCGAGCCGCGCACCGGCTCGCCCGTGCCGGAGCTGGCGGTGCTGATCGGCCTAGGCGTACTCACCGGGTGCTGCGCGGCGATGGTGTGGGGCCTCTACCGGTCGGCGGCGGTGGCCGAGCACCTGTCCACCCGGCCGGTGCGCCGCCACGTGCCGCCGTGGGTGCTCACCGCGCGCATCGCCACACTCGCCTACGGCGCGTTGCTGCTGGTGCCGTTCCTGGTCGCGGTCGGTGCCACGTTCGGCGACCGCCGCCAGCCGCTGCCGGTGACGCTGGCCCTGCTCGCGTTCTGGCTGGGAGTCACGCTGGTGGTCACCTTTCTCGCGCCGTCGGCGTCGTTCTTCATGGTGCTCGGCCACCGGTGGGCCCGCCGGGTGGTCGGCGTGCTCAGCCTGGTGCTGCCGGTGGTGCAGCCGCTGCTCTGCCTGGCCCTGCTCGGGCCGGACAGCCTGCTGCGCGACGGCGTACCGATGATCGTGACGGCTCTGCTCGGGCTCTACGCGCTGCGCCGTTCCCGCGGCCGGCCCACCTGGACCCGTCCCGAGCCGGCGGTCCCGGCGGCCGCTCGCACCGGTCAGGCGTGACAGACTCGGCACATGCTCCGGTGGCTCACGGCGGGGGAGTCGCACGGTCCCGCGCTCGTCGCGATCATCGACGGCGTGCCGGCCGGCGTCGCGGTCACCAGCGCCGAGGTCGCGGCCGAGCTGGCCCGGCGCCGGCTCGGCTACGGACGCGGCGCGCGGATGTCGTTCGAGCGCGACGAGGTGGAGTTCGTCGGCGGTGTCCGTCATGGACTGACCCTCGGCAGTCCGGTCGCGGTCCGGGTTGCCAACAGCGAGTGGGCCAAGTGGCAGACGGTGATGGCGGCCGACCCGGTCGACCCGGCTGAGTTGGTCGGGCTGGCCCGCAACGAGCCGCTGACCCGACCCCGGCCCGGCCACGCCGACCTTGCCGGCATGCAGAAGTACGGCCACACCGACGCCCGCCCGGTCCTCGAGCGGGCCAGCGCCCGGGAGACAGCCGCCCGGGTCGCCATCGGCACCGTGGCGAAGGCGCTGCTGCGTCAAGGGCTCGGCGTCCAGATCATCTCGCACGTGGTCGAGCTGGGCCCGGTGGCGGTGAAGCCGGGGGTGCAGCCGCGGCCCGAGGACGCCGCCCGCATCGACGCCGATCCGCTGCGCTGCCTGGACCCGGCGGCGAGCCGGCGCATGGTCGAGGAGGTCGACGCGGCCAAACGTGACGCCGACTCACTGGGCGGCGTCGTGGAGGTGCTCGCCTATGGTGTGCCACCCGGCCTCGGCAGCCACGTGCAGTGGGACCGCCGGCTCGACGCGCGGCTGGCCGGCGCGCTCTGCTCCATCCCGGCCATCAAGGGCGTCGAGATCGGCGACGCGTTCACCCAGGCCCGCTCGCGTGGTTCGGCCGCCCATGACGAGATCGTGCCGACCGCGACGGGCGTGCGCCGGCTCACCGACCGGGCCGGTGGCCTGGAGGGCGGCATGACCACCGGTGAGCCGCTGCGCGTACGCGCAGCCATGAAGCCGATCTCCTCGCTGAGCCGGCCACTCGCCACAGTGGACGTGGCCACCGGCGCGGCGGCCACGGCGATCAACCAGCGCTCCGACGTCTGCGCCGTGCCGGCGGCCGCGGTCGTGGCCGAGGCGATGGTCGCGCTCGTGCTCGGCGAGGTCGCGGCCGAGAAGTTCGGTGGTGACTCCCTGACCGAGCTGCGCCGGAACCTCGCCGGCTATCTCGACACCCTGGTCATCACGTGAGTCTTCGGCCACGGCCGGTGTGCGTGCTGGTAGGCCCGCCCGGAGCCGGCAAGTCCACCGTGGGCGAACTGGTCGCGGCCGCCCTGGGTCGGCCGTTTCGGGACACCGACCGCGACATCGAGGCGGCGGCCGGCAAACCGATCTCGGCGATCTTCATCGACGACGGTGAGGACGTTTTCCGGGCGCTCGAACGAGCGGCCGTGGCCGAGGCGCTCGGGTCCTTCGACGGCGTGCTCGCGCTGGGCGGCGGGGCCGTCCTGGCCGAGCCGACCCGGGCCGCGCTGGGCGGCCACACCGTGGTCTATCTCAGCGTGGAACTGGGCGAGGCGGTGAACCGGGTGGGTCTGGGCGCCGGCCGGCCGCTGCTCGCGGTCAACCCGCGGGCCACTCTGCGGCACCTGCTC
>JBLNGJ010000684.1:0-4696 GCA_050264675.1 Micromonosporaceae bacterium | reverse complement strand
CTCAGGTCCGCACCGACACGTACACCTCGTTGACGCCCCGGTCGGCCTTGATCTCGGCATCGCCGTTGCCGTAACGGGACAGGGCCCGCAGCGTCCACCGGCCGGGCGCGGCGAAGAACCGGAACTGCCCGGCCGGCGAGGTGACCACCTCGGCGGCGAACTCACCGGTGGCGTCCAACAGCCGCACGTACGCCCCGGCGACCGGCTCGCCACCGTCGACCCGGACCTCGCCGGTGATCACCGTCTCCTTGGTCAGGTCCGCGCTGGCCGGGATCGGTGCCGACTGCTCCGGCGCCCCGCACCCGGCCACGGTCTGGCTACCCATGCCGGCCACCTACGCCTGACCCGGGGCGTCGCCCAGCGCCACCGGCACGCCGACCAACGACCCGTACTCGGTCCAGGAGCCGTCGTAGTTCTTCACGTCGGCGTGGCCGAGCAGTTCGCGCAGCACGAACCAGGTGTGCGAGGAGCGCTCGCCGATGCGGCAGTACGCGATGGTGGCCCGGCGGCCGTCGAGCCCGGCATCGCCGTAGAGCGTGCGCAGCTCATCGTCAGACTTGAAGGTGCCGTCTTCGTTGGCCGCCTTCGACCACGGCACCGAGATCGCGGTCGGCACGTGGCCGGGCCGCTGCGCCTGCTCCTGCGGCAGGTGGGCCGGGGCGAGCAGGCGGCCCGCGTACTCGTCGGGCGAGCGCACGTCGACGAGGTTCTTCGTGCCGATGGCCGCGATGACCTCGTCCCGGAAGGCGCGGATGGACCGGTCCTGATCCTGGGCCTGGTACGTGGTGGCCGGGCGGCGAACCGGGTCCGTCACCAGTGGACGGTTGTCCAGCTCCCATTTCTTTCGGCCGCCGTCGAGCAGACGCACGTTGTCGTGACCGTAGAGCTTGAAGTACCAGTAGGCGTAAGCGGCGAACCAGTTGTTGTTGCCGCCGTAGAGCACGACGAGGTCATCGTTGCCGATCCCCCGCTCCGAGAGCAGGGCCTGGAACTGCTGCTTGGAGATGAAGTCCCGGCGGACCGGATCCTGAAGATCCTTGCGCCAGTCCAGCCGGACCGCGCCGGGGAGGTGGCCGCCGTCGTAGGCGGTGGTGTCCTCGTCGACCTCGACGAAGACCGTGCCGGCCAAACCGAGGTTCTTCTCGGCCCAGTCGGCGGAGACGAGTGCGCTCTCGCGACTCATGACAGTGACTCCCTGCTGGATGGTATGGGTGCGGGCGGCCCCGGAGGCGGCGCCCGTCATGCGTCACAACGGTGAGATTCCGGACATCGATGAGACCCGGCGTCGACGCGAGACGCGTCGGAGCGGGACACGGGTGCGGCGAGGCTGGGCGTACGCGAGCCGCCGCGTCGTCAGATGCCGCGACGGTAAAGGCCGCGACGACAGAGGCACGTGGCCACACGGCACAGGTCGACCGCGCGCCGCTTGGTGAGCAAAGTGCCCATAGCCAGCCAGACTACCATCGCGGCCGGGCCGACTCCCTGGCCAAGAGCCGGAGCGGGCCGGCCCTACCGCCCGGCGGCGGCGGCGCTCACGACTTCGGGCCGGCCGGCAGGTTCTGCCGCAGTGCGGCGTAGTAGGCCCCGAGCAGCAGCGCCCCGATCGTGGTGACGCCACCCACCCAGGTCGGGTTCTGGCTGACCAACCAGGTGAAAGTGATCGCGATCACATAGACGAAGGGCATCAGCACGTCGAAGGTACGGCGGTTCATGGTCGCCTCCGGGGTCGGCACCCTTTACCTACCGCCCATCATGCCGGAATTCGCTACGAGACCAGCGAAACGCCGCGCGCCGTCCCGGTGACCGTCAACCCCAGCGGCTGCACCTGCACCGCGTCGATGGCGAGCCGGAACGGCAGCGGTGGGATCGGCACCGGCACGGTGAGGCTGCGCAGCAGCGCGTTCACCTGAGCCTGACCGAGGCCGGCGATACCGGCGCCGCCGATCCGCGCGTCACGCAGGCTCACCTGCACGACGCCGGCCTTGACGCTGAGGTCGGCCAGCGCCGCCAGCGGCACCCGAACGCCGTTGATGTTGGCCGTGCCGACGACTTCGAGTGCGCCGTCCACCGCGGCGAACCGCACATCGGTCAGCCCGAGCCGGGCGTAGTCGACCAGCGAGGTGAGGGTCGGCCAGTCCACCACCGCGGTGCCGGTGACCCGGTCGGCCGTGGCGGTGACCGAGCGCCCGATGATGTCGGCCGCGTCGGCGCGCACACCGTGCGCCACCACAAGCAGGCTGGGCAGGACGACGCCGGAGTAGGCGACGCCGGTCATGTCAATGGTGATCTGTTCGTACCGCCCATCGGCGACCTGGGTGAGGAACGGAAAGCCATCGACGCTGACCTCGGTCGAGCGCGGCTGCACATCATGTTTGGCCAGCGCGGAGACCACCTGGGTGCGGATGCGGTCGGTCGCGGCGGCGGCGGCCAGCCGGTCGGCGACCACCAGCGCCGCCACCAGCACCACCAGGATGGCCAACAGCGGCAGACCGCTCTTGCGTCGCCGGACCTGGGTCGGGACGGCCACCATCCGCTCCTCAAGGCTTGTTTGTGCCATGCCTCTGGTAATGACCCGTTCAGCCCAAGATCACACCCATGACGTAGCAGGCCGGCGCGGCGAATGCGAATGCACCGACCGGACCCTGCATGTGCCGGGCGAGCCACATGAACGGCGCCTCGCCTTCGAGCCGCCGCCCGGCCTCGGCGTAGCCGGTGCCGAGATCGATAACGATCGCCACCAGCGCGGTGACCATGCCGGTCAGCGCCCCAGAGAGCGTGGTCAGGCCGAGCACCGCGTACCCGACCACGGCCGCGCCCGCGGTGCCGACCATCGCCCCAGCCACCACGCCGGTCGACCCCCGGGCGACCTGTGGCGCGATCCGCGGTGAGGGCATGAGCACGTCGCAGATCCGCGCGGTGGCCAGCGCCAGGCCGGCCGCGATCACTCCAGCCAGCAGCACCTGGTTGCCCACCGGGCGTCGGTCCAGCGCGATCAGTGACGCAAACGCGGTGACTCCGACCACGATCATCGAGGTCACCGCGAGCGACTCGGTCACGCCGGCCCGGCCGGCCCGACGGAAGAGCTGGCCGACCACGCCGGCCGCGAAGCCGCCGGCCAGCACGTACGCCAGCGGCGTGAGGCTCGCCGAGACCGGAAGGTTCACCGCCACCGTGGCCGCAGCGGCGGTGAGCACGCCGACCCCGGCCACCACCCGCGCGGCCGCCGGCCGGCTGGCCACCGTCCAGGCCAGCACGAAGAGCACCTGGGCGCCGAAGACGACCACCGAGAACGCGAGGCTGGTCGCCTCCGAGCCGATCAGTAGGGCAAATGAGAGCAGCAGCGCGAACCCGGCGATCGTGATCGAGAGCAGCCGGCGGACCGGAACCTCGGGCACCGCCTCGGCCGGCGGGGTTCGGGCCGAGCGGCCGGCCGGTCCCCGGATCCCGCTGCGCGTCCGGTCACCGGGTCGATCCCCGCTGCGGCCGGGCCGCGCGGCCGTGGCGGCGCCGCGGCGGACCGGAGTGGCGCTTGGGGTGCGCCCGCCACCGGCCCGGGGTCCGCGTCCGTCCCGGTACCGGTCGTCGGCCGCACTGCTAGGAACCACGCCCTGATCGTGCCACGCCGCCGGCCGCTCGGTTAAGGTGGGACGATCCACCCGTCAGCGCCGCCGGGTCGCCGGCGACGGAGGTGTCTCGTGGAGATCCTGCTGCTGACCGCCGCGAGCGACGCCACCACGGTGCTTCCCGCCCTGGACCTGCTGCCCCACACCGTCCGCACCGCCCCGCGGGACGTGCGCGCGCTCATGGCCGGGACAAGCCCCGATGTCGTGCTCCTCGACGCCCGCACCGAGCTGGCCGAGGCCCGGGCCACCGCCCGGATGCTGCACGCCACCGGCCTCGGCGTGCCGCTGCTGGCGGTGGTCACCGAGGCCGGCCTGGTCGCCCTCAACGCTGACTGGGGCCTCGACGATGTGATCGTCGCGACCGCGGGGCCGGGCGAGGCCGAGGCCCGGCTGCGGCTGGCCGTGGGCCGGTTGAACACCACGGCTGCGCCGGCCGGCGGGCTGATCCGCGCGGCCGAGCTGACGATCGACCCGGAAACCTACGCGGCCAAGCTCAAGGGCCGCCCGCTCGACCTCACCTACAAGGAGTTCGAGCTGCTGAAGTTCCTGGCCCAGCATCCCGGCCGGGTGTTCACCCGCGACCAGCTGCTGCGTGAGGTGTGGGGCTACGACTACTTCGGTGGCACCCGCACCGTCGACGTGCACGTGCGGCGCCTGCGAGCCAAGCTCGGCTCCGAGTACGAGGCGATGATCGGCACCGTGCGTCAGGTCGGGTACAAGTTCGTGCTGCCCCCGGCGCGGGCGTTGCCTGAGGCCGAGCCCGCGCCGTCGCGGCGTCCGGCCGGCGAGCGGCCGATCGTCGCGGCGCCGGAGCGGCCGAGCCGACTACGGTTGCCGCGTGAAGCGCGTACGGGCCGAGGTCATCCGGGCCGACCGGCTCAGCCCGGCCGAGGTGACCGAGGTGCTCGCGCTCACCCGGGCCGCCGGTGATGCGGACGGGGCGTACCCGCTCTCCGAGCACGTCATGCTGCATCTGCGCCATGGTGGTGACGAGCCCGCGGTGCACCTGCTCGCCCGGGATGCCGACGATCTGGTCGGCTACGCGCACGTGGACACCACCGACACGGTCGAGG
>JBLNGJ010000683.1:0-9081 GCA_050264675.1 Micromonosporaceae bacterium | reverse complement strand
GAGACAATCATCGATGCCATCGAACGTTGGCGCCCGACCGCGGTCTTCGGCTTCGCGGTCACCTGGTCGGAGCTGGCCCGGTTCGACCTGACCCAGCGGGACGTCAGCTCGGTGCGGATCTGGTCGAACAGCGGCGACTGCGCCCACGAGGCGCACATCCGCCGGCTGGTCGCCGTCGGCAGTCATCACGAAATCAGCAAGGACGGCATCGTCACCCGGCCCGGTTCGCAGTTCAACGACACACTCGGCTCGACCGAGATGGGCTACGGCGGGTTCCGGATCAGCCACCGCCCGGGCACCGAGCGCTACGACCGTTGCGTGGGCCGGCCGTTCCCGTTCGCCGAGATCATCCTCGTGGACCCGCAGACCGGCCAGGAGGTACCCACCGGCCAGGTGGGAATGGTGGCCATGAAGTCGCCGACGCTGGCCATCGGGTACTGGAACGACTCGGTCGCCACGTTCCGCACCCGCCTGAACGGCTACTACCTCACCGGCGACCTGATGTACCGCGATGATGAGGGCTACTTCTATCACCTCGACCGGGTCAGCGACGCGGTCGACCTCGGCGACGGCAAGTGGCTCTACACCGCGCAGGCCGAGGAGCGCATCCTCAAACGCTGCCCGGATGTTCGCGACTGCACGGTCCTGGCCGGTCGCGCCGATGACGGCACGCTAGTCTTCGATGTCCTGCTCCTGCTCCGGTCGGGCGCCGACGCCACCCTCGATCGCGACGGTGAGGTCCGGGCCGCGCTGGGCGAGGTGGCGGCCGCAGTGCCGCAGCGGATCGTGACCATCCGCGACGAGGAAATGGTGATGGGTCCGACCGGCAAGGTTCGTAAGTTCCTCATGCGCCAGCGGCTCCTGGCCGGCACGGGCGCGCCGTGAGGCCGATGGGAGCAGCGTATGCCTGATGCGCCGGGGGCCCGGCCGCACGCCGTTGTGGTCAACGATGAGGAGCAGTACTCCATCTGGTCGGCGGAGCGAGAGCTGCCGGCTGGCTGGCGGCAGGACGGGTTCACCGGAACCGAGGAGGAGTGTCTGGCCTATATCGAAGAGACCTGGACCGACATGCGTCCGGCATCGATGCGTCGCTGGATGCGCGACCACGAGCAGGCCGCCGTCGATTGACCCGACGGCGCCAGCGCGCGCCAGATGATCCTGCACTGCCCGCGGTTCCCAGGCAAGGGTGTCGGTGTCACCCTCGACTGGGTTCTTCTTCTGCGTTCCCCAGCAACGAAATGACAAGACCGTCAAACGAGGAGCGACATGGACGACGATGACCAGACCTATCTCGTGGTGCTCAACGACGAGGAGCAGTACTCAATCTGGCCGGCCGACCGCGACCTACCAGCGGGCTGGCGCGGCGACGGTTTCAGCGGCGTCAAGGCAGACTGCCTGGCCCACATCGACGAGGTCTGGACGGACATGCGCCCGCTGAGCCTGCGGCGGGCCATGGAAGCTGCGGAGTAGGCACCCGATCAGACACTGCGAAGGAACGTGCGTGATGGTGCTCGACGATTTCTACGCCCGGGTGGCCGAGGCCCCGGACGCGGTTGCGGTGCAGGATGGCGGCCTCCGGCTGACCTACCGCGACCTGGCCGCGCACGCATCCGACCTTGCGGCCGACCTGGCCGGACGTGGAGTAGGGCCGGACGGCGTGGTTGCCGTCTACGCCGACCGGTCCGCGGAGCTGGTCGTCGGTAAGCTGGCCGCGCTCCTGGCCGGTGCGGGCTACCTGCCGCTGGATCCGGCCCACCCGGTGGCCCGGACCCGTGAGCTGCTGGCGCTCTCCGGGGCCGCCGCGGTCGTCACGACCGGAGCCCTGACCTCGGCCGGGGTTGCGCCGCCGGACCGGATCTGTGTCGTCAACCTCGCCAAGGCACCCACGGGCGTGCTCGCGGCGCGGCCACGACCCGACGGCGCCAGGCTCGCCTACGTCATCTACACCTCGGGCTCGACCGGCCGCCCCAAGGGCGTCGCGGTCACCCACGCCAACCTGGCCAACCTGATGCGCTGGCACCAGAAGAGCTACCGGCTGGGGCCGCACGACCGCACCACGCTGCTGGTCAGCCCCGGCTTCGACGTCTCGGTCTGGGAGACCTGGCCGACGCTGGCCACCGGCGGGACGCTGGTGGTGCCGCCGGCCGAGGTGCGCACCTCACCAGCCGACCTCGCCGTCTGGTTGGCCGACGAGCAGATCACGGTGACCTTCCTGCCGACGCCGTTGGCTGAGGCGGTGCTGGACGAGGCGTGGCCGACCCACGCCGTGCTGCGGCTCATGCATACCGGCGGCTCGGCCATGCAGCGCGGCGTGCCGGACGGGTTGCCCTTCGCGTTCGTCAATGTCTACGGTCCAGCGGAGTGCACCGTCAGCGTGACCACCGCGACGGTTGTCCCGGGCGGGCCGGTGCCGCCACCCATCGGGGTCCCCAACGACGGCGTGCGCTGCTACGTGCTCGATGGGCTGGATCCGGTGCCGGACGGCGAGCCCGGCGAGATGGTCCTGGCCGGCGACAGCGTGGCCCGCGGGTACCTGCGCGATGCGGCGACCACGGCCGGGGTCTTCATGCCGGACATCGTCGCCCCCGGCCAGCGCATGTACCGCACCGGGGATAAGGTTCGCCGCCGACCCGATGGGGTCTTTGAGTACCTGGGCCGCCTCGACGACCAGGCCAAGATCCGGGGCTTCCGGATCGAACCGGGCGAGGTGGCCGCGGTGCTGCGCCAGCATCCGGCCGTCCGCCACGCCTTCGTTGTGGCCGAACGCTCCGGTCATCCCGACGCCCGACTGGTCGGTTATGTGGCGGGCGAAGCGACGCCGGCCGAGCTGATGGAATTCGCCGGGGTTCGGCTGCCCAGCTACATGGTGCCCTCGGCCATCGTGGTGCTGCCGGCATTGCCGATGACGCCCAACGGCAAGGTCGACCGGGCCGCACTGCCAGAGCCCGACCGGGCCGCCGCCGGCCTGGCCGAGGTGGCCGCGGCGCACCGGACACCGACCGAGACCGCGCTGGCCGCAATCGTGGCCCGGATGCTGGGCGTCGCCCAGGTCGGCGCGGACGACAACTTCTTCGCCCTCGGCGGAACCTCGCTGCTGGTCGGGCGCCTGGCCGCCGAGATCGCCGCCGAACTGCACGCCACCGTCGGCATCGGGGAACTCTTCGCTGCCGCATCGGTGAGCGCCGTCGCCACGATCATCGACCGGCGCGCCGCCGAGACCCAACGCCAGCCAGCCGCGACGACCGCTCCGGTTGCCCCGCCACTGCATCCGGCCCGGCGCGATCGGCCGATCCCTCTCTCACTGCCACAGGAGCGGGTGTGGTTCTTCGAGCAGCTCGCACCGGGCAACCTGGCCTACAACTTCCAAGCGACGGTGTCGCTGCACGGTGAGGTGGACACCGAGGCTCTGCGGCGCTCACTCGACGAGATCGTGCGCCGGCACGAGATCCTACGAACCGCGTTCGTGACGGTCGACGGTGCCCCGGTGCAGCGGCCGGTCGCGACGGCGAAGGCGCCGCTGCGGGTGCTCGACGTTCCCGCTGAGGACCTGGAGAAGGTCATCGCCGCGGAGTTCCGCGAGCCGTTCGACCTGACCAGCCCGCCGCTGGCTCGCTGGCTGTTGCTTCGTCATGGGTGCGGCGACAACACGCTCGTCCACATAGAACACCACTTTGTCCACGACGGCTGGTCGCTGGCCGTGCTGCTGGCTGAACTGTCCACTCTCTACCCGGCCTTCGCGACCGGCCGGCCGTCGCCGCTGCCCGAGCTTGCCGTCCAGTACGCGGACTACGCAGTCTGGCAGCGGGACTGGATGCAGGGCGAGGTGTTGAAGGCACACGTCGACCACTGGACGGCGTTGCTGGACGGCGCACCCGACATCCTGGAGCTACCGGCCGACCACCCGCGACCGGCGGTGATGAGCATGCGCGGCGCCGCGCCGCGGATCAAGATTCCGGCCGAGCTGTCGCGGGCGCTGCGCGCATTCAGCCGTCAGCATCGGGTCTCGCTGTTCTCCACTATGTACGCCGGCTTCGCCGCGCTGCTGTACCGGTACACCGGGCAGCAGGACCTGCTCGTAGGCACCGGCGCGGCGAACCGGAGCCGACCCGAGCTTGAACCGCTGCTCGGCATGCTCGTCAACACCCTCGTGCTGCGCACCCAGATCAGCCCCGAGCAGCCGTTTAGCCGCCTGCTGGAACAGGTCCAACACACCGTTGTGGCGACCCTGGCCTGGTCCGACACCCCCGTCGATGCCGTCATCGACGCGATCGGCCCGACCCGTGACCCCTCTCGCACCCCGCTGTTTCAGGTCATGTTCAGCTTCCACGACTCGGCCGTACCCGACCTCGACTTCGCCGGCCTGACCGGCGCGGTCACCGAACGCGCCAACGGCACCGCCAAAGCCGACCTCAACGTCATCGTCATCCCCCGGGCCGCGCAGCGCCTCGGCCGCGCCGCCCGACCCGAAGATGACGACCTGAACATGATCTGGGAGTACTGCACCGACCTCTTCGACCACACCACTATGACCCGCATGATCACCCACTACCTCAACCTGCTCAGCGACGCCCTCACGAGACCCAGCGCCCGGATCGACGAGCTGCGCCTGCTCACCGACGGCGAAACCGACCAACTCGACACCTGGAGCCGCGGGCCGGCCGTCGCCGACACGAGGCCGGTCACCGAGCTCATCGCCGAGCAGGTGCGCCGGGCCCCGGAGGCGATCGCGGTCAGCGACGCCGAGGTCAGCCTGACCTACGGCGAGCTCGACCAGCGGGCCAACCGCCTCGCCGCCGCGCTGGCCGGGCGGGGTGTCGGTCCGGAGTCGGTGGTGGCCATCTGCGCCGGCCGGTCCGCGCATTTGGTGCTCGGCCAACTCGCGGTCCTCAAGACAGGTGCGGCCTACCTGCCGTTGGATCCGGAAGCCCCGGCCCGCCGAATCAGCGAGCTGCTGACCGGATCGGGCGCCGCCGCCCTGCTCACCACGTCCCGGCTAAGCCACGACCAGCTCCCGTTCACCGGCTCCACGCTGCTGCTGGACCGGGCCGGGGATTGGTCGATCGACGGGCAACCGGTCGACGGGCAGCCGGTGGTCGTTCCGGTGCGGCCGGAGAGCCTGGCTTACCTGATCTACACGTCAGGCTCGACCGGCCGGCCCAAAGGCGTCCAGGCCACCCACGGCGGCCTGGCCAACCTCGTCGGCTGGTTCCGGCAGAGCCACCAGCTCGGTTCGGGCGACCGATCGACACTGATCGCCAGCCCGGCCTTCGACGCGTCGGTCTGGGAGACCTGGCCGACGCTGGCCACCGGCGGCACGCTTGTCATACCTCCCGACGACGTCCGCGCGATCCCGCACGACCTGGTCGGTTGGTTGGCCGCGCAGCAGATCACGCGGACGTTCCTCCCGACACCGCTGGCCGATGCGGTGCTCGACGAGACCTGGCCGCCCGACACGGCGCTGCGGGTGCTGCTTACCGGTGGTGATGCGCTGCGCCGAGCTACGCCGGACGGGCTGCCGTTCACACTCGTCAACCACTATGGTCCGACGGAGATCACCGTCGTGGCCACCGACACCGCGCTGCCACCCGGCGGTCCGGCAACGCCGCCGATCGGCCGGCCGGTGGGCGCGACTCGGGCCTATGTGCTGGCGGGCCTCGAACCGGTCCCGATCGGCGTGCCGGGCGAGCTGTGCATCGGGGGTGCCGGGGTGACCCGGGGTTACCTCGACGACCCGGCGGCGACGGCGGCTGTCTTCGTCCCCGACCCCTGGAACCCGGGCCAGCGGATGTACCGGACGGGTGACCGGGCCCGGTGGCTGGCGGATGGGCAGCTCGAGTTTCTCGGCCGGATCGACGACCAGGTCAAGATCCGAGGCTTCCGGATCGAGCCGGGTGAGATTGCCGCCGCACTGCGCGCTCATCCCGAGGTCAGCGACGCGTATGTGGTTGCGCACCCCGATGCCGCGCGGCAGGTGCGCCTGGTCGGCTACGCCGCGAGCGCGGCCGCGCCCGCGGAGCTGCAGGCCTTCCTTACGGAGCGGCTGCCGTCCTACCTCGTTCCCGACCACCTGGTCGTGCTGGCGGCGCTACCCAGGAATGCAAACGGCAAAGTGGACAGGACCGCGCTGCCCGCGCCCGAGCCGGAGACCCGCGGGGCGGCGACCCCACCGCATGGAGCCACCGAGGAGCAGCTCGCCGATATCTGGCGGTCGCTGATGCCGACATACGGCCCGCCCGGCAGCGACATCAGCCGCGACGACAGCTTCTTCGCGCTCGGCGGCAACTCGCTGTTGGCGGCGCGCTTGATGTTTCGGGTCCGCGAGGTGTTCAACGTCGAACTTCGCATGGCCGCGTTCTACAAGGCACCCACCCTCGCCGCGTCGGCCGCCGCCATCGACGCGGCTCGGTCGACCGCCCGGGCCGCGGTCGAGGTGCCACGATCGACCACCGCGCCGGCCACCATCGGTCGCCGGGACCGCAGCGCCTATCGCGTGCCCGCCCAGCCGGTGGCGCCGCAACGGCCATCGTCACTGGCGCCGCATCTGGTGCGCCTGACCGACGACTGGGCCCTGTGGCGAACGGTGTGCCTGCGTGCGCCGGGCTTCCCGGTCCACCTGCTCGAGACGTTAGGAGACATCAGCCTCGCCGAGGCCGCGGACGCCGCGATCGCCGCAGCTGCTGGCGGTGATCCGGCCGGGCAGGAGCAGACCGGCACGGCCTACGCCGCCGAGTTCGCCGCGGCGGCCCGCCGCCTGTCCGCCGCGCTCTACGAGGCGGCCACCCTGCCAGCGCTACGGGAGGCGGTGGCCTGGCAGAACCGCCATGCGCTGACCACGGGCATCGACCGGCTCGTCGGTCGAGGCCCCGAACCCGGGAAACCCAAGGGTAAGAGCCGCCAGCACGCGGCGCTCGTGGCCAGCTACCTGCAGCGCTACTGCGCGAAGAACGACACCATCGGCTTCTTCGGGCCGGTGGGCTGGTCGCGCATCGACGACCAGCCCGGCATCCGCATCACGCACGCCGAGCCGGGGCGTTGGCTGGCCGCTCGGAATACTTACCTGGAAGGCTGGGCGGTACAGGCGCTCATGGCCGGCTACGAGGCCGCGCTGCGACCGTGGCTCGTGCCGCGGCGGATGCCGTTCGTCGGCGTCGACGGCACGATGCTGCGCCTGCCGCTGGCGCCGCCGGTGCCGTTGACGCCGGCCGAGGCGGCGGTTCTGCGGGCATGCGACGGCGTCCGCGACGCCAGCGCGGTCGCGGCGCTGGTGCTCGCCGATCCCACCGCCGGGCTCAACGACGTCGCTGAGGTCTTTGCGGTGATGGCGCGGCTGGCCGACAGCCACCGAATCGCCTGGCAGGTCGACGTCGCCCCGCAGGATCTCCGATCCGAGCGCAGCATGCGCCGACTGGTGTCGCGGGTGACCGACGACAGCGTGCGCGAGCCGGCCATCAAGGCCATCGACGAGCTGGCTATCGCCCGCGACGAGCTGGCCGCCGCCGGGGGCGACAGCCAGCAGGTGGCCGCCGCGATGGCAAACCTGGAGGCGACATTCACCCGCCTGGCCGGCGCCGCGCCCACCCGACGGGAGGGCGAGCTCTACGCCGGTCGCACCCTCGCCTATGAGGAGTGCCTGCGCGGTGACACCGTGCAGCTGGGCACCGACACCCTGGACGGTATCCGCGAGGCACTGGCGCTGGTGCTCCACAGTGCTCGGTGGTTCACCACCGACAGCGCCGCGACGTACGCGCGCCACTTCGACGAAGCCCACCGCCAGCGAGCCGCCGCTCTCGGCACCGATGTGGTGCCGTTCTCCGATATCTGGCTGATCGTCAACGACGCGCTCTTCACCCAGCCGCCGCGGCTCATCGAATCCACCACGCGCGCGCTGCGGCAGCGCTGGTCGGCGATCCTCGACCTACCGGCCGGGGGCCGGCGGATCCAGCTTCGCGCGGCCGACCTGCGCGAGCGCGTGCTGTCGCAGTTCCCGGCCGGCCGGCTGCCCTGGCCGATGGCGGTGCACCACAGCCCCGACCTGATGATCGCGGGCGCCGACGCTACCTCCGGTGGCCGGGTCGCCTGGGTGCTGGGCGAGGTCCATCCCAGCGTGATCACGTCACGCTACGCCACCTGGCTGGAGCTACACGACGCGCCGGATGCCTACCGCGCCGCTATGCAGCACGACGTGAACCGCTCAGCCGTGTGGGTCGCCGAGACGGCCGAGAAGGGCGGCAACTGCACGCGGCTGTCCAATGTGCTGACATCGTCCGGTGACTTCCGGCTGGTCTATGCGCACGACTCCTGCGGTTACGACCCGGCCATGACCGTGGTCGTTGGCGACTGCGACGTGATCAGCTCTCCCACCGGGCTGCGGGTGCGCCGTCGCGACGGGACGTTCGAACGCGACCTGCTCGAGGTCGTCGGCGACGTCATCATGAGCACGATCAGCAACAGCTTCGAGGTGGTGCCACCCGGCGCCTACACGCCGCGGGTCACCATTGACGATCTCGTGGTGAGCCGGGAACGGTGGACGGTGGCCGCCACCGACCTCGCGTTCGCCGACACCACCGACGAGAGCACCCGCTACCTGCAGGCCCGAGCGTGGGCGGCGAGCCTGGGGTTGCCGCGACATGTGTTCCTCCGGTTCACCGGCGAGGGCAAGCCGATCTACGCGGACCTGACCAGCCTCGCCTCGGTCGACCTGATGTCCCGGTCGGCGCGCCGCGCGCGTCGCAATGCCGGCGCCGCGGCGACGGTGACCGTGGTCGAGATGCTCCCGACCCCGGATCAGGCGTGGCTCACCGATGCCCGGGGCCAGCGCTACACGGCGGAACTCCGCCTGGTAGCGGTCGATCAGGCGCGAGTAACCGCCGACGCACTCCCCTCCGCGGAGGCGAGATGATGCACGCTGGTCCGAACCAGGAAGGCTGACCGTGGCCCAATACGAGTTCCCGACGTCGTTCGGTCAGCGGTGGATGTGGCTGCTGGCTGAGATGAGCCCCGGCGAGCCCACGTACAACACCACGTTGGCGCTGTGGCTGGAGGGTCCACTCGAGGTCGACGAGCTGCAGCAGTCCTGGGACG
>JBLNGJ010000682.1:0-8130 GCA_050264675.1 Micromonosporaceae bacterium | reverse complement strand
GTACGAATCATAGCACGCAAGCGTTACCGTGCAAGGATTTTCAACACGCTCCCCTGTGGACCCAAGCGAGGCCGTACATTCGGGGAAACCGACCCACTGGCCGCGTTCGATAGGGGCACTTTTCGTGATACTGCCCCATCACGCCAAGCGATCATGAAACAAGCCGCGCGTGCTCATGAAGAGCGTGCCTAGTCGGCCACGACAAACCTTGACCGCACATCGATGGACACGGATGGCATGGCGCCACATGCCGTCCACCGGTGATACTCCAGAACGTCGCGCCAACCGCTTGGAACCCCGGAGGCGGCCGTGAACGCATGGATTGAGCGCCGCCCGGCAACCGCGAGCACCTCGTGAAACACATCCTGGAGCGGTTGCTCGGCCTGCAGGGCACGGTCGTCTACGTCATCGTCGGGCTGCTGGTCTTCGCCGAGGATGCGTTGTTCCTCGGGCTGGTGCTGCCCGGCGAGACCGCCGCCATTCTCGGCGGGGTGGCGGCCAGCCGGCAGCAGGTGTCGCTGCCGGTGATGTGCGTGGTCGTCGTGGTCGCCGCGATCCTCGGCGACAGCGTCGGCTACTGGGTCGGTTCCCGCTACGGCACCCGTCTGCTGTCGGTGCGGATGCTGCGCCGCCGCAGGGATCGCATCGACGCCGCCCGCGACAAGCTCGCCCGTCGCGGTGGGCCCGCGGTGTTCGGCGGCCGGTTCGTCGCCTTCCTGCACGCGGTCATGCCGTTTCTGGCCGGCACGTCACACATGCGCTACCGGCGGTTCCTCGCCTACAACGCCACCGGTGGTCTGATCTGGGGACTCGGCTGCGTCCTGCTCGGCTACCTGGCCGGCAACTCCTACGCCGCGGTTGACAAGACGTTCGGCCGGGTGACCGCGCTCATCGCCGCCGCGGTCGTCGTGGCCGGCCTGCTCGTCTTGACGGTGCGCCGCCACCGCCGGCACCGCCGCCCAGCCCAGCCGACGGACCGAGCCAGCAAGGCCGGCCGCGCGCAATGACGGTGACGGCACATGGGGGCCGGAAACCTCCCGACGTGACCGGCCAAGCGGTGCTTTCCTGCTTGGTGTCCACATAGAGAGGCAGCCATTCGGACCCGCCGCCGCAGTGCGGTGCCTCACGATGGCCTTGACCGGCACGCGGCAGCAGTGCGCGGCACCAACAAGGGGGATGCTATGGCAACGGCCAACGCGACTTTCATCTACGTCGCCACATATTCGAACGAGATGGCGGCTCAGGCCGACTACCAGGCCGTCAAGGAACTCCACGCCAGCGGACTTGTGGGCTCCTACGACGCGGCGGTCGTGACCAAGGACGGCAAAGGCAAGGTGCACGAGAACAAGGACGAAACCGCCACCCGGCACGGGGCCTGGTGGGGCATCGCCGCCGGCGCCGCACTCGGCGCGATCTTCCCGCCGTCCATCCTCGGCACGGCGGCCGCCGGCGGCCTCATCGGCGGCGTGAGCGGTCACCTCACCAAGGGCATGTCGCGCAGCCGGGTCAAGGAACTCGGCGACTTCATCGAGCCCGGCCAGGCCGGCCTGGTGGTCGTCGGCGAAAGCCGGGTCGAGAGCGCTATCGAAGGCGCCGTCACCCGGGCCGAAAAGTCCACCGCCGAGGAGCTCGGCGTCGACCCCAAGGACATCGACCGGGCCCTGCGGGAGGCGATGAAGGAGATGTAGCCCACGCCGCCCGCCGCCACGCCGACGCGCTATAAAGCAGCGGCGGCAGCGATGGCACTCCACCCCGCGCTCCCGCGGATCGACGATCCACCGGACCACGCCCGACGACAGGAGCGCCATCAGTGAAGATCACCTCGTCAGCGGTCTCGCTCAACGTGGCCGACGTGGCGGCCTCCAGCGCCTTCCTCAGCCGGCACTTCGGCTTCAGCGAGGCCATGGCGGCCGACGGCTTCGCCTCACTGACCCGCGCTGATGCCGGTATGAACGTCGTCTTCCTGCGCCAGGGTCTGCCCACCTTGCCGGCCGATCAGCGCGATGTCCACGCCGCCGGCGTGATCCTCGCCTTCGTCGTGGACGACCTGGAGGGCGAGTTGGCGCGCCTGCAGTCCGAGGGGGTCACCATCACCATGCCGCTCACCGTCGAGGAGTGGGGCGAGCGCGCGTTCCAGGTTCGCGACCCCAACGGAGTGATCATCCAACTGGTCGACTGGAACGGGTGACGAGCACCTCGGAGCGTGCCCGGGGCGGGACTTGAACCCGCACGCCTTTCGGCAGCCGCTTTTAAGGCGGCCGTGTCTGCCGCTTCCACCACCCAGGCCGGCTGCGCCCAGGTTAGACCGTCTTCACCACCGTGTCCGCCGCGGATGGGCTACGGGCGCTAACGTTGCGGCCGTGACCAGCGCAGGAGGCCACCGGGGTGCGACCGAGATCAGCGCGGCCGAGATCAGGGCCACCGAGATCGACGTCGACACCGGCCGAGGGCCACGCCCCGGCGGCGCCGCGCCCAAGCCGCGGATGGCCGCCCCGGCCCGCGTGCTGGCGCGGGCCGGCCGTACGTTCGGCCGCTGGTGGGAGACGCCGGCGGCGCTCGACGTGGCGATCTGCCTGTTCTTCGTCACCTGCTCGCTGTGGCTCACCCGCAGCCTCTGGCCCGACCCGGCCACCCGGGCCCTCGCCGACAACGTCAACGACCAGGCGTTGATCGAGTGGTTCCTGGCGCATGGCGTCCTGTTCTGGACCGGCGACTTCAGCCTCGTCACCGACCGGCTGAACTCACCCGACGGTGTCAACCTCATGAGCAACGCCTCGCACATCCTGCATGGCGTGCTCATGGCACCGGTCACCGTACTCTTCGGGGCACCGGTCTCGTTTGCCCTGCTCACCGCGGGCAACTTGGCTGCCACCGCAGCCGGGTGGTACCTGCTGCTCGCCCGCACGCTGCATCGGCACCGTGGCGCGGCCCTCGTCGGCGGCCTCTTCGCCGGCTTCGCCCCCGGCATGATCTCGCAGTCGAACAGCCACCTCCATATGACCGCGCAGTGGCTGGTGCCGCCGATCGTGTGGTGCCTGCTCCGCCTGACCCGCGTGGTCACCGTGCGCGCGATCGCGACCACTGCGGTCGGCCTCGGCCTGCTCCTCGCCGCCCAGGTCTTCCTCGGCGAGGAGGTGCTCTTCCTCACCGCGCTGACCATGGCGCTCTTCGCCACCGGGTACGCGCTTCGCCGCCCGGCCTGGGCCCGCAAAGTTGCGCCCCGTTTCCTCACCGGACTGACGATCGCCGCCGGCGTCTGTGGCGCCGCCGTCGCCTATCCCCTGTGGGTGCAGTTCGCCGGGCGTCAGCACACCCCCAACGCGCCATTCGGGCCCGAGTTCTTCTACGCCGACCTGGCCAGCTTCACCGTCTTCTCGCCGCTCTCGCTGGCCGGATCGCCCGACGCCGCCGGGCTGGCCGCGAACGCGACCGAGCTCAACACTTACCTCGGCCTGCCGCTGGTGTTGCTCGTGCTCGCCTGCGCGATCTGGCAGCGGCGCTCGCCGATCGTGCTCGCGGCAACGCTGGCCGGGCTGGTCATGTTCTGGCTCTCGCTCGGCCCGAGCGTCTTCTACGACAACCACCGCACCGGGTTGCCCAGCCTCTACGCGCTGATCGCGGGTGTCCCGGTTATCAACGGCGCGCTGCCCACCCGCTACGCGCTCGCCCTCATCCCCCTCATCGCGGTGGTGCTCGCGTACGCGCTACACGCGGCGTGGCAACAGGGCGGCTACGTCCGCGTTGCGCTGCCGCTGGCCGTGGTGGCCGCCCTGGCCCCGGTGGTGCCCAAGCCGCTCGCGGGCACCACGCGCGCGCCGGTGCCCGCGTTCATCACCGCCGGCGGCTGGCGGCAGTGCACTCCCGAAGGCGGCGTGCTCGTGCCGGTGCCGTTGCCCACGCCGGGACAGCCCGACCCGATGCGCTGGGCGGCAGCCGCCAACGCCGCATTCGCCCTGCCGGAGGGCTTCTTCATCGGACCGTACGGACCCAACGGCCACTCCTCCATCGGCACCTATTCACGGCCCACGTCAAGGCTTCTCGCCGATGTCGCCCGCTCCGGTCAGGTGCCGTTGATTGACGACACGACCCGGGCGCAGGCCCAGCGCGACCTCGCGTTCTGGCGGGCCGATTGCGTGGCGCTGGCCCACGTCGGCGAGGAACGGGCACTGCGGCAGACGCTGGAAGAGTTGCTCGGTCCGGGCCGCCCCATCGATGACACGTGGACGTGGAGCGTTCGCGCGCGCCGGTAGCCAGCCGTACCAACGGCCATCAACGGTGCGTGCGGCCGGATCCGTTACGGCCGCACAAGTTTTTTCGCCACGCCGAGTCTTGCTGCTGACAAATACTCGCGTTGGCCGGCATCGACATCTACAATGGATCCCGCCTCATCCGCGCACGTGTGTATCCCGGCGTGCACGTCGAGTGCGAGAACGACCCTCCGGCCCGACACCGTCCACATTGGAAACGGAAGTCGTAGACCGGGCCCGTTCGAATCCATCGGCTCCGCGGCGTTGGACGGGGCACAACAACGTCAGTCTCTCATCAAAAGCTGGCCGCCGCAGGTGGCCACAAGACTCGGAGGAACTCATGAACAAGGCCGAACTCATCGAATCGATCGGCGGACGCCTCGGCGACAAGAAGGCGGCAACCGCCGCCCTCGACGCTGTGCTCTCGGAGATCCAGAAGGCCGTCACCAAGGGCGACAAGGTTTCGCTCACCGGCTTCGGCGTCTTCGAGCGGCGCGAGCGCGCCGCCCGTACCGCCCGCAACCCCCGCACCGGCGAAGCCGTCAAGGTGAAGAAGACCGCCGTTCCGGTCTTCCGCCCCGGCACCGGCTTCAAGGAGCTGGTCGCGGTTGGCCGCGCGCCGAAGGCGACCAAAGCGGCCGCCAAGAGCGCGTCGGCCAAGAAGACCGCCACGACCGCCAAGGCCACGCCGGCAAAGAAGGCGACCGCCACCCGGACCGCGGCGAAGGCCAAGACGGTCGCGGCGCCGGCCAAGCGCGTCACCGCCGGCACGACCGCTCGCCGGCCGGCCGCCCCGACCAAGGCCCCGACTAAGGCCCGGGGCACGAAGGCCGCGCGCTAGGTCGCGATCAGGTCCACCACTTGCCGGATCAAGCGGGCTCCCACCGTCGATGGTGGGGGCCCGCTTTGCCGTCCGGCCCGTCGTGGCCGCGAGCCGCTAACCCCGTTCGCCGGTCGACCGGACCGTCGGCGGCGTCACCTCGATGAACCGCTCCCGCGGCTGGTGCAGCTCACCCAACGCGACGACTTCCCGTTTCAGGAACAGGGCCAGCGTCCAGTCGGCCACGACCCGGACCTTGCGGTTGAACGACGGGATGCGCGACATGTGGTACGTGCGGTGCATGAACCAGGCGACCCAACCGCGCAGCTTGATCCCGTACACCTGGGCCACGCCCTTGTGCAGCCCGAGGCTCGCCACCGAACCGACGTACTTGTGCCGGTACGGTCGCAGCGCGGTGCCCCGGATCACCGCCCGCAGATTGTCGGCCAGCTGCTTGGCCTGCCGCACCGCGTGCTGGGCGCTGGGCGAACAGAGTGCCCCCGGAATGGGTGACGTAAGATCGGGCACCGCGGCGCAGTCGCCCGCACTCCAGGCGCCGTCCACAATGGACTCGTCCGCGCTCACCACCTGAAGCGTCGCCAGGCATCGGATGCGGCCTCGCTCGTCGCGGGGCAGGTCGGTCTCGTTCAACATCGGTGAGGGCTTGACCCCGGCCGTCCATACGATGGTGTCGGCCGTGAACGTGTCGCCGTCGGAGAGCACCACGACTCCATCCACACAGGAATCCATCCGGGTGCCGAGGCGGATGTCCATGCCCCGGCGGCGCAGCTGCTGCACGGTGTAGGCGCCCATGTCCGGACCCACCTCGGGCAGGATCCGCTGCGTCGCCTCCACCAGCACCCAGCGCATCTCGGCCGGGTCGAGCTCGTCGTAGTAGCGCATGGCGTCGCGGGCCATGTCCTCCATCTCGGCCAGCGCCTCAATGCCGGCATACCCACCGCCGACGAAGACGAACGTCAGCGCCCGCTGCCGCACGGTCGGGTCGCTCGTGGTGGCCGCGATATCCAGCCGCTCCAGCACGTGGTTGCGCAGCCAGATCGCCTCGCCGATCGTCTTGAAGCCCACCGCGCTCTCGCGCAGACCGGGGATGGGCAGGGTACGCGAGACCGAGCCTGGTGCGGCCACGATGTGGTCGTAACCGATCTCCCGGGCCGGCCCGACGATGGGCTGGACGGTGGCCACCCGGCGGGCATGCTCGATGCGAACCACCTCACCACCAAGAATCTGGCAGCGCTTGAGTTCGCGCCGCAATGGCACCACGGCGTGACGGGGCGAGATACTGCCGGCCGCCGCCTCCGGCAGGAACGGCTGGTAGGTCATGTGCGGCTGCGGGTCGACGACCGTTACCTCGGCCTCGGTGGAGCGCAACCGGCGGGACAGGCGCAGGGCCGCGTAGAGCCCCACGTGCCCACCGCCGACGACGAGGATCCGCTGCGGCTTCACGCCCCGACGCTACCCCGACTCTCGGGCCGCCTCAGCGGCGACCGTGGCGCAGCTGCCAGGCGAGCATGCCGGCCAGGGCCGCGGCGACCAGCGACCCGGCGATCGGCGCCACCAACGTGGGCACCGACTCCAGCCCGGAGAGGGCGATCAGCCCGGCCAGCCCGAAGCAGAGGCTCGCGCCGAGCACAAGCAAGGTGCGCAGCGCCCAGCGCAGCAGCACGGCCGGCGCCACGATCGTGTCGTAAGGCAGCACCGCGGCCAGCGCGGCGGCCGCGTGCATCAGATAGAGCGCGACGGCGAGCGTACCCAACCGCACCGAGGTGATCTCCTCGTCGAGACCGATCGTGGCGATCAGCCAGGAGAAGACGCAGCCCAGCGCGACGATGCTGACCCAGCGGGTGCGCGGGAAGAGCCCGACGCCGAACGCCATCGGCACCACCGCCACCGCCTGGGCCGACTGCAGCGCGCCCGACGGTGCCGCCGCGGCGATCGCCGCACCAGCGGCGAGCGTGCCGACGAGCCGAACCAGCATCGGCCCGGCGGTGGCCCGGCGGGCCATCAGGACCCATTCGGTGACCCGCCGGCGCAGGCCGTCGCCGAACAGGCGCAGGTCGCGCACGAGGGTGGTCATCGCCGCACCATCCGGGGAGCGGCGGACATCCGGATCACGTCGCGGAGCACCTCGTCGAGGCTGCCCGCGCCGGCCCAGGCGACGACCGGAACGCCGACCTCACGCAGCAGCCCGATCGTGTTCTCGCGCTCGATGCGCCACAGCTGGCGGGCTACGGAGGTCCACTTTGAACTCTCCAGGCGCCGGTTGCCCAGGTTGCCCAGCGTGTCCACCGCGACCACGACCCGGCCGGCCCGGGCCAAGCGGGCGATCATCTCGATGCTCGGCGCGCCAAGCAGCGGCGTGAGCACGATCACCAGCGCTGAGTTGGGCACCAGGTGGGGATCGATGACGTAGCTCGGTGGGTCACCCGAGCCAGCGACCGCCCGGGTGTCGAGCAGCCACTCCTGGATCATCTGCAGCTGCCGGCGTCCGCTGGCAGCGCGCAGGTGCCGCGGATGGCCGGAGAACTCGAGCACCGCCACCCGGTCGCCCTGGGTCAAATAGTGCTCGGCGATGGCGGCGCTCGCCCGTACCGAGGTGTCCAGCACCGAAGCGGCGCCGAAGATACCCTGCGAAGCACCGACGTCGTAGAGCACGTCGAGCAGCACCACGACCTCGGCGTCGCGGTCGGAGAAGGTCTGCGCAATGTGCAGTTCGCGGGTGCGCAGGGTCACCCGCCAGTCGATGCGGCGCAGCCGGTCACCGGCGGCGCGCCGGCGGATGCCGGCCAGCTCGCCGCCCTCGCCCGGCCGGCGGGACCGGTGGATGCCGACCAGGCCGGCCGCGCGGGCCATCGCGGCCTCGGCCCGGAACGGGATGGTGTCGGGGTACGCGCGCAGCACCCGCCGTCCACTCAGGCCGGGTGCACCCACCAGCAGCCCGTCGCCGGTCACCGCGTAGGCCTGGGCCGGCCCGATGTCGTGCCGACCCCAACGCAGCACCGGCCCGACCAGTTCCAGCCGGGTCGCCCGGCCGGCCGGCAGGTC
>JBLNGJ010000681.1:0-11682 GCA_050264675.1 Micromonosporaceae bacterium | reverse complement strand
AGATCTTGGATGATTCGCGGGCCTCCAGGCCCTCAGATCATCCAAGATCTCGAAGGGGAGGGGTGGATTGGGGAGGGGTGGGATTAGGGAGGGGAGGAGGCGGTCGGGCGGCGGAGGCGTCAGCGCTTAGCGGCCGACTCGATCACACAGTCAGGGCCCGGGTAGACGAGGCTCTCGTGACCGTCCGGGAACCGGACCAGGTAGGGCGGGCTGCCGTTGGTCCCGCGTACCTCGATGATCTCACCGATCTTGTCCTGCACGCCGACCGTGTGGCTGTGGACGTGCAGCCGGTCACCGACGATTGCTTCCATAGTCGCCTCCACCGTGGGTGAGCGTGCTCACTCCGACCATGCCGTATCGGGGCCGTCCGCGCACGCCAATGGCGTAATCGGACATGACGCCGGCCTCGGGGCGGTGGCCCCGGTGCCAGCGCTTCTGGCACTCTCCTTGACGGAGTGCTAGCCGGCGACATAATCTGCGGTTAGCACTCTCTGCCCGAGGGTGCTAGCGCCGGCGTGGTTCCGACACCCGCGACGACGGAGTCCGGACGGTGCACATCCGTGTGAGGCAAGAAACGATCAGATACCCCAGGAGGGTATGCCAGTGACTACCGCGACCAAGGTTGCGATCAGGCCGCTCGAGGACCGGATCCTGGTCCAGGCGAACGAGGCCGAGACGACTACCGCATCCGGGCTCGTGATCCCGGACACCGCGAAGGAGAAGCCGCAGGAGGGCACCGTGCTCGCGGTGGGTCCGGGTCGCTTCGACGACAAGGGCAACCGCATCCCGCTCGATGTCAAGGTGGGTGACACCGTCATCTACTCGAAGTACGGCGGCACCGAGGTCAAGTACTCGGGTGAGGAGTACCTCGTGCTCTCCGCCCGTGACGTCCTCGCCGTCGTCGAGAAGTGACCGGCTGATACCGCAGCTACGCAACCACAGCAACGACTGCCGCCCCGGACCCGCTCGCCGGGCCGGGGCGGTTGCTGCTGAGAGATCCGGGAAAGGACATCCAGACATATGGCGAAGATCCTGAGCTTCTCGGACGACGCCCGACACCGGCTCGAGCACGGTGTCAACGCACTCGCGGACACAGTCAAGGTCACCCTCGGCCCGCGGGGTCGCAACGTCGTACTGGACAAGAAGTTCGGCGCTCCGGTTATCACCAACGACGGCGTGACGATCGCCAAGGAGATCGAGCTCGCCAACCCGTACGAGAATCTCGGTGCCCAGCTGGTCAAGGAGGTGGCCACCAAGACCAACGACGTGGCCGGCGACGGCACCACCACCGCGACCGTGCTGGCCCAGGCGATGGTCCGGGAGGGCCTACGCAACGTGGCCGCGGGCGCGAACCCGGCCAGCCTCAAGCGCGGCATGGACGCCGCCGTGAGCGTGATCGGCGAGGCGCTGCTGGCCAAGGCGGTCGCGGTGGCCAACCGCAAGGACGTGGCCCACGTGGCCACCATCTCCGCGCAGGACCCGACCATCGGCGAACTGATCGCCGAGGCGATGGAGCAGGTCGGCCGCGACGGTGTGATCACCGTCGAGGAGGGCTCCACCCTCGCCACCGAGCTCGAAGTCACCGAGGGCATGCAGTTCGACAAGGGCTACATCTCCCCGTACTTCATCACCGACGCGGAGTCCGGCGAGGCCGTGCTCGACGAGCCGTTCATCCTGGTCACCACGCAGAAGATCAGCTCGATCGAGGAGCTGCTGCCGCTGCTGGAGAAGGTGCTGCAGGCCAACCGGTCGCTGTTGATCGTGGCCGAGGACGTGGACGGTCAGGCACTGTCGACGCTGGTGGTGAACTCGATCCGCAAGACCATCAAGGTGGTCGGGGTCAAGGCGCCCGGCTTCGGCGACCGCCGCAAGGCGATGCTGCAGGACATGGCGATCCTCACCGGCGGCGAGGTGGTCGCCGCCGAGCTCGGCTACAAGCTCGACTCGGTCGGCCTGGAGGTGCTCGGCCGCGCCCGGCGGGTCGTCGTCACCAAGGACAACACGACCATCGTGGACGGTGGCGGTGTCGAGGCGGACGTGAAGGCACGCATCGAGCAGATCCGCAAGGAGATCGAGGCGACCGACTCCGACTGGGACCGGGAGAAGCTCAACGAACGCCTGGCCAAGCTGGCCGGTGGCATCGCCGTGATCAAGGTCGGCGCGGCCACCGAGGTCGAGATGAAGGAGCGCAAGCACCGCATCGAAGACGCCATCTCGGCCACCAAGGCGGCGGTGGAAGAGGGCATCATCCCGGGCGGTGGCGCGACGCTGGTGCAGATCGCGTCGACGCTGGACGGGGGCCTCGACCGGACCGGCGACGAGGCGACCGGCGTGGCCATCGTGCGCAAGGCGCTCGACGAGCCGCTGCGATGGATCGCCCAGAACGCCGGCGAGGATGGCAGCGTGGTGGTGGCGAAGGTCCGCTCGTCGAAGTTCGGCAAGGGGTTCGATGCAGCCGCCGGTGCCTACGTCGACCTGCTCAAGGCCGGGATTGTCGACCCGGTGAAGGTGGCCCGCAACGCGGTCGCCAACGCTGCGTCGATCGCCAGCCTGCTGCTCACCACCGAGAGCCTGATCGTGGAGAAGCCCAAGGCCCCCGAGCCGGCCGCGGCCGGACACGGCCACGGGCATGGGCACCACCACGGCCCCGGTTTCTGACCGCTACCCGGACACTTTCCAGGAACGAGCCCGCACCGATGCGTCGGTGCGGGCCCGTTCCTTGATTCAGCCCGGCCCGAGCCAAGATCTACACGTTTCCGTATCCGCCGCGGTTGGGGAATGGGTGTTCTCGCGGCGAGACTGGGCGCGTGGAGATCCGATGGCGCGGGACGAGCCCATGGCGCGAGACGACCCGATGGCGCGGGAAGACTCGTTGGTGGTATGGCGCATTGGCCGGCCTGGTGGCCGCGGCGACCGCGCTCGGCGTGGCCGAACTGGTCGCGGTGACGACCTCGCCCCGGTCGACGCCGCTGGTCGCGGTGAGCGGCGTGGTCATCGACAACGTCCCCGAAGGCACCAAGTCGCTGGCCATCCGGCTCTTCGGGGTGCACGACAAGCAGGCCCTGCTGATCGGCACCACGCTCCTGCTCGCCCTCTTCGCGGCCGGCATCGGGGTGCTCGCCATCAGCCGGCCCAGGTGGGGTACCGCCGGCATCGGTGCCTTCGCCGCGATCGGGATGGCCGCGGCGCTGACCCGCAGCGGGGCCACCGCCGGTTGGGCCGTGCCGTCCCTGGTCGGTGGCACCGCCGGCGCTTGGGTGCTGTGGTACCTGGGGCGCTTCCTCCCGGGTGAGCCGGCCGAGCCCGCGTCGGCCGAGCCCGCGTCGACCGAGCCAACCCCGGCCCAGGCAACGCTGACGGACGCAACCCCGGCCGACGCGCCCCCGGCCCAGGCAACGCCGTCAGTTCAGCCGGTCGAGGCCGGGCCGGACCGGCGCCGCTTCCTCAAGGTCGTCGCCGCGACCGTGGCCGGGGCCGCGATCGTCGGCACGTTCGGGCGCAGCCTGGCGCAGCGGCGCAACGTCAGCGGCGCCCGCCAGTCCGTGGTGCTGCCCACCCCGTCCGGCCCGCCGGCGACGGCACCGGCCGGCGCCGAGCTCAGCGTGCCGGGCCTGGCCACGTACACGACCAGCAACGAGCGGTTCTACCGCATCGACACGGCGGTCGTGGTGCCCCAGATCGATCCCGAGACCTGGGCGCTGCGCATCCGTGGCCGGGTTCGCAACCCGATCATGTTGACCTTCGAGGACCTGCTGCGCCGGCCGATGATCGAGCGGTACGTCACCCTCGCCTGCGTCTCCAACGAGGTCGGCGGCGACCTCATCGGCAACGCCCGCTGGCTCGGTGTGCCGGTCAAGGACCTGCTCGACGAGGCCGACCCGGAGCTGGGCGCCGACCAGGTGGTGAGCCGCTCGGTGGACGGGTTCACCGCCGGCACGCCGACCGCGGTGCTGCGGGACGGGCGCGACGCCATGATCGCTATCGGCATGAACGGGGCACCGCTCCCGGTCGAGCACGGCTTTCCGGCCCGGATGGTGGTGCCGGGCCTGTACGGGTACGTCTCGGCGACGAAGTGGCTCGCGGAGCTGGAACTGACCAGCTTCGCCGATTTCGACGCGTACTGGGTGCCGCGCGGCTGGGCGCCACGGGCACCGATCAAGACCCAGTCCCGCATCGACGTTCCCCGCCGCCGCGCCACCATTCCCGCTGGTCCGGTCACCGTCGCCGGCGTGGCCTGGGCGCAGCACCGGGGCATCTCGGCGGTTGAGGTCCGGGCCGATGACGGACCGTGGCTGCCGGCCACGCTGGCCGAGACCGCTTCGGTCGACACCTGGCGGCAGTGGCTCTGGCGCTGGGACGCCACCCCGGGCCAGCACCGGCTGCAGGTACGGGCGACCGACCGCGACGGTCAGGTGCAGACCGAGCAGGACGCACCACCGGCTCCGAACGGCGCCACCGGTTACCACACGATCCAGGTCACCGCCGCCTGAACGGCTCTGGTCACCGCCGCGGCCCAGGTCACTGCCGCCTGAGCGGCCCGATCAGCGCGCGGGCAGCGGCAGCCGGGTCGGCATGGGCAGCGGCAGGCGGGTCGGCGGGCGCTGCTGCCGGGGCAGCCGGCGGTGCACGATGCCCAGGCGAGCCTCCAGGCGCAGCACGTCTACGCGCAACCGCTCCTGGTCGGCGAGGTCATCCCAGCCCAACGCGAGCACGCGTAGCCGTTCGGCCTCGGTGAAGCCACCCCATACGCCGTAGGGCTCGCGGGCGGCGAGCGCGTGTGCCGCGCACTCCGGACGCACCGGACAGCCACGACAGACGGCCTTCGCCGCGATCTCCCGGCGGATGCGCGAAGCGCCGCGCTCTCCGTCGGGGTGGAAGAACTGGGCACTGTCGCGGCCTCGACAGGCGCCGTTGCGCTGCCAGTCCCACATTTCAGCGATCGGGCCGGGCAATCTACTCAGATTAGACATAGGCTCGCCTCCCGCGCGGACGCAGGGCGCACACCTGCTGAACGTACCGCCTCGCGCGCCGGGACGGAACACGCCGGCCGCTGCGAAAACCGGCACGGGTGGAGTAGGGCGAGGCACCCTTACAAGAGTGGACGAGAAGGGCATCTGGGCCAAAGTTCGCCATGAACCGCTGTCGACGTGTTCTCCTTCTGGTTAGACAGGAGGTCTCCCGTGCGTTCGATCCTCGTATGTGTCCGGACACCCGTTGCCGCCCAGACGGTGGCGAACTGCGCGGCCCGCCTCGGCTTAGGGGAGATCGTGCACACCGCGGTCGGCGGCACTGAGGCGCTTGACCACCTGGGTCAAACCGCCGCCGACGTGGTGCTCGCGGACACCACCGCGGTGCGCACCGACCCGGTCGGGTTCGCCCGCGGTGTGCTGGCGCGCTGCGCCGACGCCGTACTCATCTTCTTCGGGCCGCAAGACCCGCCCACCGCCCGCGCCACGGTCGAGGCCGGCGCCCGCGGGGTCATCCGTGGCGGCGAACACGAGGACCTGGTCACCTCGGTGGCGAAGACGGTGATGCTGCTGATACGCACGGTCCGGCCGGCCGTACCGCTGCAGCGTTCCGAGGGCGTCGGCGAGCCGGAGCCGCTCGGCGGCGCGGAAGCGTTGCCCCAGCTGGGCGGGGCCGCCCCGGTCGCGGCCGAGGTGGCCGTCGCCGGCGCCCGCCGGCTCGCCCTGACCGAGCGTGAACTGCAGGTGCTGCGCGGCATGGCCGACGGCAAGAGCAACGCCGAGATCGGCCGGGAGCTCTTCGTCTCCGAGGACACGGTCAAGACCCACGCTCGGCGGCTGTTCCGCAAGCTCGGCGCCCGGGACCGCGCGCACGCGGTGGCCGCGGCCTTCCGGGCCGGGCTGGTGAATTAGCGGGTACGCGGATCAGTTGGACGAGTCGTCGGTCTCGTCGATCAGCGTGTCGTGCACACCGTCGGAGTAGCCCCGCGCGTACTCCCAGGTGACGTAGTGGTCCGGGTCGGGGTCGTAGGCCGGCTCGTGCACCCGTGGCCGTCCGGAGTCGAGCAGGTGGCGCAGGTTGGCCCGCAGCAGCGCCCAGTCGAAGTAGTGCGGCTCACGGCAGTCGTCGCAATCGATCACGAGCCCGCGGACCCCGGCTGGGGTCAGCAAGGCCTGGAACGTCTCCAGGTCCGCGAGATCCTCCTCGACGTCGTGCCGCTCGTCCTCGGTGAGTGGGTCGAGCGCGTCGTCCGCCTCGTCCAGGTCCGTGGACGGGTCGACCGGGTCGTCGCGGAACGGGTCCAGCGGCTCGTCATGCACGGTTCCACCGTATCCCTCGGCCGGCTGGGTCGGCGCTCGACGCCACCGCCCCGCGACCGGCCGGCCAGCCGCGCGTATCCCGGTCTCGATCGGCCTGACGGTTACCATGGATCCGACACGTCACAGCCGTCCGCCCCAGCCGGTGGGCCCGGTTCATGATCGGGGTTACGCCACAATGGATCTGTCCCGTGCCCTGCCGCTCGGTCTCACCTTCGACGACGTGCTGCTGCTGCCCGGCGCCTCGGAGGTCATGCCCGGTGAGGTGGCGACGTCGGCTCAGCTGAGCCGCAACGTCACACTCGGCGTGCCGCTGGTCTCCAGCGCCATGGACCGGGTCACCGAGGCCCGGATGGCGATCGCGATGGCCCGCCACGGCGGCATCGGCGTGCTGCACCGCAACCTCTCCGCGGAGGAGCAGGCCCTACAGGTCGATCTGGTCAAGCGCTCCGAGGCCGGCATGGTGACCAACCCGGTCACCTGCTCGCCGGAAGACACCCTGCGCCAAGTGGACGCGCTCTGCGCCCGCTACCGCATTTCGGGCGTGCCCGTGGTCGACTCGGCCGGCGCGCTGGTCGGCATCGTGACCAACCGCGACATGCGCTTCGTCACCGACACCTCGGTGCTGGTGCGCGACGTGATGACCCCGATGCCTCTGGTCACCGCCCCGGTGGGGGTCAGCGCCGCCGAGGCGCTGGACGTGCTGCGCCGGCACAAGGTGGAGAAGCTGCCGATCGTCGACGCCGCCGGTCGCCTGGCCGGCCTGATCACGGTCAAGGACTTCGCGAAGAGCGAGCAGTATCCCCATGCCACCAAGGACGACGCCGGCCGGCTGCGGGTCGCCGCGGCCGTGGGTGTCGGCGAGGAGTCCTACAAACGGGCGCGAGCGCTGGTCGACGCGGGCGTGGATGTGCTCGTGGTCGACTCCGCGCACGGGCACAACCGCAACGTTCTCGACATGGTGGCCCGGCTCAAGCAGGACATCACCGGGGTGGACGTGGTCGGCGGCAACGTGGCCACCTACGAGGGGGCGCTCGCCCTGGTGGAGGCGGGCGCGGACGCGGTGAAGGTGGGCGTCGGTCCGGGTTCGATCTGCACCACGCGGGTGGTCGCCGGGGTTGGCGTGCCTCAGGTGACGGCGATCGCCGAGGCGGCCCGCGCCTGCCGCCCGGCCGGTGTGCCGGTCATCGGCGATGGCGGCCTGCAGTACTCGGGCGATATCGCCAAGGCCATTGTGGCCGGTGCCGACACCGTGATGCTCGGGTCGCTGCTGGCCGGGTGCGAGGAGAGCCCGGGTGAGCTGATCTTCATCAACGGTAAGCAGTTCAAGTCGTACCGGGGAATGGGCTCCCTGGGCGCTCTGCAGTCGCGTGGCGGCAGCGGATCGCGGTCCTACTCCAAGGACCGCTACTTCCAGGACGACGTCTACGCCGATGACAAGCTCATCCCGCAGGGTGTCGAGGGCCAGGTGCCCTATCGGGGCCCGTTGGGCGCGGTGGCGCATCAACTCGTCGGTGGGCTGCGCGCCGCCATGGGCTTCGTCGGCGCCGCCACCATCGCCGAGCTGCAGGAGCGTGGGCGGCTCATGCGGGTCACCGCCGCCGGCCTCAAAGAGAGCCATCCGCACGACATCCAGATGACGGTGGAAGCGCCCAACTACCACTCCCGGTAAGAAGGAGTGAACGCCGTGCGTGACGTGGTTGAGATCGGTCTGGGCAAGACCGCACTGCGCGGCTACCACTTGGACGACATCGCGATCGTGCCGAGCCGGCGCACCCGCGACGTGGACGATGTCTCCACCACGTGGCAGCTGGATGCGTACCAGTTTCGGATCCCCTGCGTCGCTCATCCGAGCGACGCGACGATGAGCCCCACCACCGCGGCGACCCTCGGTCGCCTCGGCGGCCTCGGTGTGCTCAATGTGGAGGGTCTGTGGTGCCGGTACGACGATCCGACGAAGATCCTGGAAACGCTGGCCCAGCTCGAGGATGACGGCGTGCTGGCCACCCGCCGCCTGCAGGACGCGTACGCCGAGCCGATCAAACCGGAGCTGGTGGCTGAGCGGGTCAAGAGCATCCGCGATGCCGGGGTGACCGTGGCGGTCCGGGTCTCGCCCCAGCACACGCTGGCTCTGGCCCCGGTCATCCTCGACGCCGGCGTCGACATCCTGGTCATCCAGGGCACCATCGTCTCGGCCGAGCACGTCTCCACCAGCGACGAACCGCTCAACCTCAAGGAGTTCATCGCCGACCTCGACCTGCCGGTCATCGCCGGTGGGTGCACCGACTACAAGACCGCGCTGCACCTCATGCGCACCGGCGCCGCCGGTGTCATCGTCGGCATCGGCGCCGATGGTTGGTCCACAACGGACACCGTGCTCGGCATCCGGGTGCCGATGGCCACCGCGATCGCCGACGCCGCGGCGGCCCGGCGGGACTACCTCGACGAGACCGGTGGCCGCTACGTGCATCTGGTGGCCGACGGTGCGGTGCGCACCAGCGGCGACATCGCCAAGGCGCTGGGCTGCGGCGCCGACGCGGTCATGCTCGGTGAGCCACTCTCGCGCTGCGACGAGGCGCCCGGCGGTGGTTCGTGGTGGCACTCGGCGGCGAGCCACCCCAAGCTGCCGCGTGGCTCCTTCGGGGTCGCCGACCAACCGCTGGGCTCGATGGAGAAACTGCTCTACGGCCCGAGCGACGATCCCGACGGCACGCTGAACCTCTTCGGTGGGCTGCGCCGGGCCATGGCCAAGTGCGGCTACCGTGACCTCAAGGAGTTCCAGAAGGTCGGCCTGGTCCTCGACCGCTGACGACCGCCTGTCGCTGAGCTCGTCTAGTCAAAGGAGACCAGGTGAACCTCCGCCGCGCGCCGGTGGTTGCGGCGGTCGTGCTCGCGCTGCTCGCCGGGTGCACCGGACCGCCGCCGGCGCCGCACCCCAGCCCGAGTCCGTCCGCGACGTTCCGGCCGGGCGCCGCCGACATCGGCGACCCTTACTACCCTGGCCTGGGCAACGGCGGATATGACGTCGCGAGCTACACCCTGGAGCTGACCTACGAACCAGGAAGCCGGCTGCTCACCGGGCACGCGGTGATCGCCGCCACCGCCACCCAGGACCTGTCCCGGTTCAACCTGGACTTCCATGGGCTCACGCTGACCGAGACCGAGGTCGACGGGGTCGCGGCCACGGTGCAACGGCAGGGCGACGAGATGGTCGTCACCCCGCCGGCCGGCCTGGCCTCGGGCGCACGGTTCACTGTGGACATCCGCTACCACGGCGTACCCACGCCGTACCAGGGCCGGCTCAGTGGTGGGTTCATGGCCCAGCCGGACGGGGCCATCGCGGTCGGGGAGCCGGTCGGCGCCGCGTCGTGGTTCCCGGTCAACGACCACCCGCGCGACAAGGCCACGTTCCGCATCGCCGTCACCGCGCCCGAGAATCTGGTGGCGCTCAGCAACGGCGTACTCGTGAGCCGCGAAACCCGGAGCGGCCACACCACCTGGACCTGGGCCGGGCGCGACCCGATGGCGAGCTACCTCGCCACCGTCGTGATCGGGGCCTACCGGTTGCAGCAGGGCACGCATAACGGGCTTCCGGTGGTCAGCGCCATCGGTGCCGACCTGCCCACCGGCATCGACGCGCAGCTCGCGCGTACCCCCGAGATCATCGACTTCCTGCAGACGCAGTTCGGCCCCTACCCGTTCGACGCGATGGGCGGCATCGCGATCAACGATCACGGCGTCGGGTACGCGCTGGAGAACCAGACCCGTCCGGTCTACGGTCCGGCCTTCTTCGACGGTGGCGCCGACGCGACCGGGGTTATCGCCCATGAGCTGGCCCATCAGTGGTACGGCGACAGTGTCTCCGTCGATTCCTGGAAGGAGATCTGGCTCAACGAGGGCTTCGCCTCATACGCGGAGTGGCTGTGGGACGAGCACCGGCACTTCGGCCCACCGCAGGAGCGCTTCGACGACCTCTACGCTCGCACCGACAGCGCGGTCTGGTCGGTGCCGACCGGTGACCCTGGGCCGGCGAACCAGTTCAGCCGCCACGGCGTCTACGAGCGCGGCGCGATGACCCTGCAGGCCCTCCGGATGACCGTCGGCGACCCCGCGTTCTTCCAGATCCTGCGCGACTGGGCGGCACAGCGGCGCAACGCCACCGCCACCACGGCCCAGTTCATCGCGCTGGCGGAGCAGGTCTCGGGGCGGTCGCTCGACGCGCTCTTTCAGGCTTGGCTCTACGGCACCACCCGTCCACCCCGCCCGGCCTCCTGACCGCGCCGGGCCTCCTGACCGTCCCGGGTCGCCACCCCGGTTAGGGCTGAATCCTTGAACCTGCCCCTGCCGCTGTCGACGTAGTGGCAGTTTTCTGAATAGTGCCCCGACCCAGCCAAGATTGGGCCGCCCCGCCCAGGCAAGATTGGTCGCCCCCGCCGCCCCGCCACGCGCCGCGGAGCGCAGTGGTTCGGCGCCGGCCGGCCGGGCTCGGGCTTCCGTCGAGGTTACCGGTGGGTCACCATGGGGTCGTGCGGTATGACGTCGTGATCATCGGCTCCGGCTTCGGCGGCAGCGTCGCCGCCCTGCGCCTGGTCGAGAAGGGGTACTCGGTCGCGGTCCTGGAGGCCGGGCGGCGCTTCGCCGACGAGGAGTTCCCGCGGACGTCGTGGCGGCTGCGCCGGTTCCTGTGGGCGCCCCGCCTGGGCTGCTACGGCATCCAGCGCATCGACGTGCTCGGCGGCACCGGTGGGGCCGGCGGCGTGCTCGTGCTCTCCGGGGCCGGTCTCGGCGGCGGCAGCCTGGTCTACGCCAACACGCTGTACGAGCCGCCGCCGGCGTTCTTCGACGATCCACAGTGGCGTGACATCACCGACTGGCACGATGAGCTCGCTCCGCACTACGACCAGGCCAAGCGCATGCTCGGCGTGACCACGTACCCGCGCCAGACCGCCGCCGACCGGGCCATGCTCGCGGTGGCGCAGCGGATGGGCGTGGGCCACACGTTCCACGCCACCCCGGTCGGGGTGCACCTGGGTGAGCCCGGCCGCGCGGTGCCCGACCCGTACTTCGGCGGCGCCGGACCGGACCGGGGCGGCTGCCTCCACTGTGGTCAGTGCATGACCGGTTGCCGGCACAACGCGAAGAACACGCTGGTGAAGAACTATCTGCACCTGGCTGAGCGGGCCGGTGCCGCGATGTTCCCGCTCACCACGGTCACCGGGGTTCGGCCGGCTCCCGGCGGAGGCTACCGGGTCTCCACCGTGCGCACTGGGGCGTGGCTGCGCCGCCGGGCCCGGGTGGTCGAGGCCGACCAGGTCATCTTCGCCGCCGGCGCGCTCGGCACCCAACGGCTGTTGCACCGGATGAAGGCGGCCGGGCACCTGCCCCGGCTCTCGTCTCG
>JBLNGJ010000680.1:0-3318 GCA_050264675.1 Micromonosporaceae bacterium | reverse complement strand
TTATTCGGCGTTGGCGACGTGTCGCATACGGGCGTAGGCCAGCTGGAGAAAGTCCGATGCGGCCAGCGAACTCGCCCCCGCGGCCACCCAGCGGGTCAGGCGGGGCGCAAAGGCCAGGCCGGCGGTGAGCCCGGTGACCGTCCACACCGAAGCGCAGAAGGGACAGCTCACCAGTTCGCCGGTGGCGTGGCGCAGGCCGTGGCCGCGCGGGCGCTCGTTCACCTCGCCCTCGCCGGCCGCCTCCTGGAACCGGGTGAACGGCGAGCGCAGCGTGCTGGTCACCGCGTCCTTTGTGATGAGGCGGGAGAGGCGAAACGTCGCCGCCGAGAGCAGGACCACATCGCCGGCCGAGACCCGGTCGGGCAACCGGCGACCGGTCCGGCGGGCGACGCCCAGCAGCGCCGCCACCGTCCCCACGTAGCCAGCGGTGATGGCGAGGTAGCTGGCTAGCGGCGTGGAACCGCCGCCGTACGCCCGCCGCAGCTCCGCTCCGGACCGCACCACGCGTTCGGTCACATGACTGGTCACGTCGCCCTCCTCCGCCGCCGGCTCGCGCCTTGGTTGACCCATACCCCCGACGTGCGACCTCAACCAGGCATCTGTCGGTGTGCTGCGGCGGGCGACCTCACGCCGTCATTGACGGGCGCCGTCGCGCCGCCCGACAACGTCCACACAGTACAGAAACCCCCAACCGGCGCCGGCGAGCCCGGCCGGCCATGCCCCCGACCTGCTCGACCCCGGGCTGTAGTCGCCAGTAACCGACCCGGCGGCGGGGTCGTGGTCGGCCGGATACGGTTGACGGGGAACGGGATGGGGCCATGGTGCATGCGGTGCTGGACTGGCTGGGTGGGCTGCCGCCAGCGGCGGTCTACCCGCTCGCGGCGCTGCTCGTCTTCGCCGAGACCGGAACGATCATCGGGGTGGTCCTGCCCGGCGAGGTGACGCTGCTCTTCGTCGGCTTCCTCGCCTACCGGGGCTCCCTCGACCTGACCACGGCGATCGTGACGCTGGTGCTGGCCGCCCTCATCGGCGACGCGGTCGCGTTCGTGGAAGGCCGACGGCTCGGGCCGCGGCTGCGTACGAGCCGGCTCGGTCGGGCCGTGGGTCACCGCCGATGGGACCAGGCCGAGGCCTCGCTGGCCCGCAACGGTGGTGGGGCGGTGTTCCTCGCCCGATTCATCGCCGTGGCCCGCACGATCACGCCACGGCTGGCCGGGATGTCGGACCTGGCGTACCTGCGCGTGCTGCCGTGGGACGCGCTCGGCGTGCTCGGCTGGGTGGGCGGCTCGATCGTGGTCGGCTACCTGGCCGGCAGCTCGTATGCGCGGGTCGCCGACGTCTTCGGCCGGGCGACCACCGGTGTCCTGCTGCTCGGGCTGACCATCGCCGCGCTGGTCGTGCTGGCCCGCTACGTCGGCCGACACCGCGACCCGGTGACCGCGTTCGGTGGCCGCATCGCGCGGGTCTGGCCGCTGCGCCGGCTGCGCACCTCGTACATCGACGCGTTCGACTGGTTGAGGAGGCGGCTGGGGTCGGGCGGTGCCGTCGCGGTGAACCTGATCCTCGGCGTGCTCAGCCTGCTCGGCATCGGCGTCGTGCTGACCTGGGTGGTCGACCGGCTGGTGAGCCAGAGCGGGATCCCGCTGATCGACCCGCTCATTCTGGGCTGGTTCGCCGGGCAGCGCACGCCGGCGATGACCCGGGCGGCGATGGTGACGCTGTCGATGCTGCGCGGTTCGTTCCTGGTCGTCGCGGTCGGGCTGATCGGCATCCTGCTCAACCGGCGGCCGCGCGCCTGGCGCACCGACCTGCTCGGCGTGCTGGGCACGGTCGGCGCGTTCGTCCCGCTGCTCGTGCTCGCCGTCGCCGCCGAATGGGCCCGTTCGGACGCGGCGGCGTGGTCGCTCTTCACCGACCAGGGCATGGTGGTGACCGCAAGCCTGGGCATGCTCGCTTGGCTGTTGACCCGGCGGCTGCCCTGGGCGGCGGCCGTGCCGATCTGGTTCGTGGCCATCGGCGCGGTGCTGCTCACCGCGCTCGCGAGCCTCTACGTTGGACGGGCCTGGCCGAGTGAGGTCTTCGCCTCGGTGCTGTTGGGTTCGTTGTGGGTACTCGTCTTCGTGGTCGCCTGGCGGACCCGGCGCGGCCACGGTTGACCGAGCCGGGCCGGGCCGGGCCGAGGCGGCGGGCGTCCGGTTGTTGAACTTCAGGCGACGATGCCGGCCGGGTCGCGACCGAAGAACGCCACCAGGCGTTCCTGGGCGGAGGCGCCTTCGGCCGGCTCGACCTCGGGCCCGAAGCTCTTCCCGCTCTCCTCGTCGCCGCGAAACTCCGGCTTGAGCGCGGCGCGGCCCCAGGCCAGGGCCGAGCGGGCGAGATCCTCATCCCAGTCGACGGGCTGGCCGGTCGCGCGGGCCAGATCCCACGCGTGCACGGCCAGCTCGGCGATCTGCTGGTTCACGATGAACGACGCCGGCAGCTCACCCATGGACAGCTGCCGCGGGCGGTCCAGGTCGCCGGCCGCCTGCCAGGCCGTCAACAGCTCGGCGGCACCGCGCCGGAACGCCTCGACCCGGCCCGCGCCGGCGTCCGGGATCGGCGCCTGGTAATCGGGCCGGCCACCCTCGGCCGCGGTGGTGAAGTGGGCCAGATCGTGCACGACGTGGTTGGCCAGGGTCCGCACATCCCAGGACGGGCACGGCGTCCGAGCGTCCAGATTGGACTCATTCACGCCGGCCAGGACCGCCCCGGCCTGATCGAGGGCGCGAGCCAGCAACGCCAGCGGTTCGGCGTCGGTTCCCATCGGTACCTCCCGGTTCTGCGATCACCTCACCCTATGCCGGCCCCGGCGACCCGCGCCGGAACAGCCGCCGGAACAGCCGCCGGGCTCAGCCAGCCGGCTGCGCCGGCTCGGGCCGCGTAGAGCAGGATCGATGCGCTGACCGACACGTTGAGCGAGTCGGCGAGGCCGAACATCGGCACTGCGATCTGGGGCAGGCCCAAGTCGAACCAGGGCGCCGCAATGCCGTACCGCTCGTTGCCGACCACGACGGCCGACCGTTGGGCGAACGTCACCTCCGGGTACGCGACGGCGCCCGGGGTGGCGAGATAGACGGTGAAGCCACGCTCCTGCAGCCACGCCGCCGCCCGGTGCGGCTGGTCGAGGTCGACCACGGGCACCCGCAACACCATGCCGCGGCTGCCGCGGAAGACCCCCGGGTGGCTGAGCCGGGTGCGTCGGTTGGTCAGGACGAGACAGTCCCCGCCGCAGGCGTCGAGCGTACGCACCAACGCACCGAGGTTGCCGGGGATCTCGAT
>JBLNGJ010000679.1:0-4083 GCA_050264675.1 Micromonosporaceae bacterium | reverse complement strand
GCCGTCAGCACCGGCCCGTGCGCCTAACCCTCGGCCCCTGCGCCCGAGCCCGGCGCCCGAGGATGGGCTAGGGCGGCGGAGCGAGGTAGGCGAGCTGGATCAGGCGTACGCCTTCGCGGCGGGTGACCAGCCGACCGCGCCCGGGCGGCATGGGTGCGGGCCGGACGGTGCCGACCAGCGCGCCCTCCTCGGCCGGTCCGGACATGACCAGGCCGGCGGTGCCCAGCTCCCGTAGTCGCTGCAGCACCGGTTCGAAGAGCGCCCGGCCGGCCCCGCCGCATCGGCGGACGAGCACCAGGTGCAGCCCGACGTCGCGGGCGTGGGCGAGGTGGTCGAGCAGCGCCAGCAGCGGGTTGACCGAGCCGGTGGCGACCAGGTCGTAGTCGTCGACGAGCACGAAGCACTCCGGCCCGGTCCACCAGGAGCGGGTGCGCAGTTGGTCGGCGGTCACCTGCGGCCCAGGTCGGCGGGCGTGCATGTAGCCGGCGACCGACTCCAGCAGCGGCCCGGCGTCCTCGGCGGTGGCGCCGTAGCCGATGAGGTGCTCGGTGGCCACCGTGCCGAGCAGGCTGCGCCGGTAGTCGATCAGCACGATGCGGGCCTGGGCCGGCGCGAACCGGCGGGTGATCGACTCGGCCAGCGAGCGCAGCAGCGAGGACTTGCCGGACTCGCCGTCGCCGAACGCGACCAGGTGCGGTTCGGCGGCGAAGTCGATGAGGACGGGACGCAGATCGGCCTCGGCGAGGCCGAGTGGCAGGGTGAGCCCGGCGCCGAGCGGCGCGGCACCGTCCAGCATGGACGAGTACGGCACCCGCTCGGGCAGCAGCCGCACCGGCGCGGCGGACGGCCCGGTGTATGCCGCCGCGATCGCCTTGACCAGTTCGGTGGGTTCCTGGGCGGCGGTGCGTGGCAGCGCGGTCAGCAGGTGCAGCCCATCGGCGGTCAGCCCCCGCCCGGGCGCGCGCTCGGGCACGTTCGCGGCCGAGCGACGGTTCACCAAAGACTCGTTCGGGTCGCCCAGGCGTAGTTCCAGCCGCGAGCCGAACAGGTCGCGGACGGTGGCCCGGAAGTCCAGCCACCGGTTGGCCGTGGCGACCAGGTGGAGGCCGTAGCTGAGCCCGCGCGTGGCCAGGTCCACCAGCACCGGCTCGAGGTCCTCGAAGTCGGTGCGCAGCGTCGCCCACCCGTCGACGACGAGCACCACATCACCGAAGCCGGCGGCCGGGCCGAGGTCGGCGAGGTGGCGACGCAGCGCCGCCATCGACTCGATGCCGCGTTCGGCGAAGTGCCGCTCCCGGTCGGCGAGCAGCGTGGCGAGCTCGCCCACGGTGCGGCGCACCGCGGCCACGTCGAGGCGTCCGGCGACGCCGCCGACGTGGGGCAGATCCCGCAGTGGGCCGAGGGTGCCGCCACCGAAGTCGAGGCCGTAGACCTGCACCTCGGTCGGGGTGTGGGTCAGGGCCAGGGCGGTCATCAACGTACGCACGGCGGTGGATTTGCCGGCCTGCGGCCCGCCCACGATCGCCACGTGTCCGGCCGATCCGGCCAGGTCGAGCCAGTGCACATCGCGGCGCTGATCGAACGGCCGGTCCACCAGAGCCACCGGAACGCGCAGCCCACCCCGGTGCACCCCATCGGCCACCGTCAGTCCGCGCCCGGCCGTCACGGTGAGCTCGCCGAGCAGTTCATCGAGCGTGGGCGCGTCCGCCAGCGGTGGCAACCAGACCCGGTGGGCGGCGACGCCCCGTCCGGCCAGCCGGTCGACGAGCCGGGCGGCCAGGCTCGGCCCGCCGGCTGGTCCGGGCCCGGCCGGTGGGTCGGCCACCGCCGGCCCAGGCACCGGACGCGTGGTGTACTCCATGATCGTGACCGGGCCGTCCGGCGCCGGCCCAACCGTCCGGCGTGGACGGTACGGGCCGGAGACGTAGGCCGTGGTGAACCGCTGCAGCGGTTCGGTGCCGAACTTGAGGAACCCGTGCCCGGGTGTGCGGGGCAGCTCGTAGGCGTCGGGGACGCCGAGCACCGCCCGCGACTCCATGGCCGAGAACGTCCGCAGCCCGATCCGGTAGGACAGGTGGGTCTCCAGCCCGCGCAGCCGTCCCTCGTCCAGGCGTTGGGAGGCGAGCAGCAGGTGCACGCCGAGCGAGCGGCCGACCCGTCCGATCTGGACGAAGAGCTCGATGAGATCGGGCTTGGCCGTGAGCAGCTCGGTGAACTCGTCGCAGATGACCAGCAGGGTCGGTAGCGCCGGCAGTCCGGTGCCGGCCGAGCGGGCCTGGTCGTACTCGCGGACCGAGGCGTAGTTGCCACTGCGCCGCAGCAGCTCCTGACGCCGCACCAGCTCTCCGTTGAGGGCGTCGGTCATCCGGTCGACCAGGGGCAGCTCGGCGGCCAGGTTGGTGATGACCGCCGAGGTGTGCGGCAGCCGGTCCATCGTGGCGAACGTGGCGCCGCCCTTGAAGTCGATGAGCACCAAGTTGAGCCCGTCCGGCGGATGGGTCGCGGCCAGGCCGAGCACGAGCGTGCGCAGCAGCTCGGACTTGCCCGATCCGGTCGCCCCGACGAGCAGGCCGTGCGGCCCCATGCCGTCCTGGGCCGACTCCTTGAGGTCCAGCTCGACCGGCTCGCCGGTGGGCCCGGTGCCGATGGGTACGCGCAACACATCGCGCGGAGCCCGGGGCCGCCATGGATCCGGCGCGTCCTCCACCGTGGTTGGGTCTGGCCAGCCCTCCGGCAGGCCGAGCAGCTCGGTCAGCTCGCGGTCGACCGGGCCTGCGTTCGGGTCGCGGCCGGGCGCGGGTAGGCGCAGCGGAGCCAGCCGCCGGGCCAGCCCCTCGGCCTCGGCGACCGCCAGGCCGTCCGCCGCGCCGACCTCACCCTGTTCGTCGAGGGTGGCGCTGTGCAGCGCGCCGGACATCGTCACGGTCAGCACGACGGTGGCCCGGTCCAGCACCGGACGCGTACCGCCGACCTCGATGACCGTCCGGCCGGCGGTCCTGTCCACACTCGCCGATGCCGATGCCGATGCCGATGCCGATGCCGATGCCGATTCGCCGTCGACGAGCACGACCACATGTGGCGCTGGCCGGCGGCCGGCCGTCGAGGCCAGCAACTCGTCGAGCTCGCCGCGCGTGCCGACCACCAGCCGGCGCGAGCCGAGTGCGTCCACCTCGGACGGATGCAGGGCGTGCGGCAGCCACTTGAGCCATTCCCAGGCGGCCCGGCGGGGTGCCGCCAGGTAGCCGACGAGCATCAGGTCAGCCGGTGCGTGCCAGGCCGCCAGCTGGCAGATCATGGCGCGGACCAGCGCCCGCGCCCGTTCCCCGTTCGGCGTGTCGTCACGGACCACGATGTGCGCGAACGAGCGGATCGCCACCGCGATCGGCAGGTCCGCGACGACCGAGTACGCGTCGAGGAAGTTGCGCAGTGCGCCGGCGGTGACCGGTTCCAGGTTCACCGTCGGCTCGACCGTCGGGGCCACCAGCGGCGCGGCGAGCGCCTGCGGGCCGAGGCCGACCCGGACCACGCCGAAGTCGGCATCGGCGGGCCGCCGCTCCCACACCCGGGCGCCGATCGTGGCCAGCGTGTCCGGGTCGGGATGGCGGTAGCACATCGCCGCCCGCTGCTCGGCCACCGTGGCCCGCACCCGCCGGCGCAGGCCGGACAGGTATCTCAGATAGTCCCGCCGAGCCTGCATCAGCTCGGCCTTGCGCGGACCGTTGGCGCCACCCCACTGGGTCACCAGCATGCCCAACGTGGAGAGTCCGAAGATGGCACCGACCACGTAGGTGTATGCGCTCGCGCCCTCCCGGCCGCCGAACATCATCGCGGTGGCGGCCGTTCCCGCCAGCATCGGCAGCACCGTCAGCCACTGTTGCCAGCGGGCTCCGGCCGGCGGCGGGAGCACCGGCGGCGCGTCGACGAACAGCTCGCCGGTGGGCACCGGCGGCGCGGCCCGCCGGGGCGGACGCCGCAGCACCACCGTGCTCACCGGCGGGTCCGGTCGATGCTCACGCCCGGCCGCGGTCGGTTGCTAGCACGCACGGTCGTCGATGGTAAGGGAAGCGGCACCGGTCGTGTGTC
>JBLNGJ010000678.1:0-4522 GCA_050264675.1 Micromonosporaceae bacterium | reverse complement strand
CCGGTTGGCGGCGGCGATGGCCACCACCACCGAGTCGCCCTTGGCGATCGGCACCCCGGCCACCTCGGTGTCGGTGGACGCGTACCGGATGAGGAAGTGCGTCGGGGCGACGAAGCGCAACATCTCCTCGATGTAGGCGCCGCCGACGGCCGGGTCGTCGCGCAGCTCGGCGAGCATGTCCGGGTGCTGGAGCAGCAGCGTCAGCCCGCAGCCGAACAAGTGGGTGGTGGTGACGAAGCCGGCGTTGAACAGCGCGATGAGGTTGGCCAGCAGCTCGGCGTCGCCCAGCGCCTCGCCGTGGTGCGCCGCGACCAACCCGCTGACCAGGTCATCGCCCGGCTCCACCCGTCGCTTGGCGGCCAGGTCGGCGAAGTAGTCGAGCAGCTCCTCGGTGGCGGTGTCGGCCGCGCGCATGTTCGACCAGGTGCTGCCGTCGAGCTCGAAGATCTCGCTGACCGCCCGTACGCGGGGTCGAAACCAGGCCCGGTCCTCCTCGGGCACCCCGAGCAGCTCACCGATCACGTTGCTGGGCAAGGGAAACGCGAACTCGGCCATGAAGTCCAGCGGGGCGCCGTCGCGGCCGAGCGTGGCCAGCCGGTCGAGCAGGTTCTCGGTGAGCCGGGCGATCGCCGGTTCCAGCGCGGTGACCCGTCGCGGCGTGAAGACCGAGGTGAACAGGTGGCGCATGCGCGCGTGTACGGCGTCGTTGACGAAGAAGACCGAGTCTTTGAGCGTGCGCAGCACGATGTGGTCGCGCCAGTGCCCGCTCGCCGCGTCCATGTAGTCGCCGTCCATGAGCCGGAACGTGGCGGCGTCCTTGAGCACCCGGTCGACGGCGTCGTAGCCGTAGACGATCACTCGGTAGCGGTCGGCTGCGGCGGTGAGCGGCGCCGCGGCGCCCTGGCGGTGCAGCTGTGCGTAATAGGCGTAGGGGTCGCGGCGCCACTGCGATGTATGGAGATCTTTCAACGAAACGGCAGACATGGCGGCCTCCAAGCCTCGGATGGGGAAACGAGGGGAGTGCCGTGAATCAGCGCCGGAGCAGCATCTCCAGCGGGATCGACTTCGCCATGGCTTCGAGGCCGGCGTCGTTCGGGTGGATGTGGTCGCTCACGTCATAGTCGGTGCGCAGCTTCGTCGGGTCGCCCGGATCGCGCAGCACCTTGTCAAAGTCGAGCAGACCGTCGAAGTCCGCCGTCGTCCGCAGGTAGGAGTTGACCATCAGACGGATCGAGTCCGTCGTCGGGGTGTACTGCACCACGCCGGCCGGGAACGCGAAGCCGCCCCACGGCATCAAGGTGCAGACATAGATCCTCAGGCCGGCCTGGTGGGCCAGCGTCGCCAGTTGGCGCAGCTCGGCGATGATCAGGTTCGGGTCGTCGTGGTTGATCCAGACGTCGTTGATGCCCAGCTCGACGACGACCGCGCGTACGCCGGTCTGGGCGAGCACGTCCTGGGCGAAGCGCCCCGAGGCGGTCGGGCCGAACTCCGGCGAGCCGAACTCGATCCCTTCGTGGCCGAGCCGGTTGCCGGCGATGCCCAGGTTGAGCACGCCGGGAGCCCGACCGTCCGGCGCCTCCTTGACCAGCCGGCTGGCGAGGAAGTTGGTCCACCGGTGATGGGTGTTGTTGGTCGAGCCGTTGCCGTCGGTGATGGAGTCGCCGAGGACGGCGATCGACCCGGCCCCGGTGCGGTTGAGCACGTCGAGACCGGTGACGAAGAACCAGGTGCGCATGGTCTTCGGCAGCTCGGCGCCGCTGGCCGCGCTGGCGTGGTCGCCGGAGCCGATGAAGACCGTGGTCCGGGAGAGGTTGTGCAGCGTGGGCGGGCCGGTCTCGGTCGGCAGGTAGATGCTGATCGCCACGTCGCCGGTCCACGGGATCGCCATGTCGGTCGCGTCGCTGAACACCGTGCCGCCGGGCGGGACGATGACCGATGCCTGACCGCCGAAGGTCACCTCGTGCACGCTCGTCGGGTGCAGGTCGCCGGGCCCGGCGTCGGGCAGCGGCAGGGCCATCGTGGTGTGCCCGACCGTGAGCGGCTTCGCGCCGAACCGGTTGGAGACGCGGATGCGGCCCTTGGAGCCGCCGACCGACGTGCGCACCACCATGCGGATGGTCTGGTCCTTGAAGCCGCTGAGCGCGAGCGGGTCGAAGGTGGCCCGAACCGGGGCCGGCTGCGGCGCGGTCGCCCAACTGCCGACCCAGGCCTCGGCCGGGCGGTTGTCCACGCGCGACTTCGCCGCCGCCACCAGCAGGGTCGACACCATGGCGACGATCGTGATCAGGCTCAGCAGGAGTTGGCGCCGCCGCGGGCTGGACATCGCGCGGAGCACCTCCCCTACGGTGATTGCCCAGATACGTCGACCTCGGGCGCGACCGGGCCGCATGCCACAAGTCCTGCCCGGCAGTCTAGGGCCATCGACATCGATACGTCACGTCGAAGCCGGGACGGTGCGGTTCAGTGGTCGCTGCGCTCCTCGGCCAGCACGGTCATGCTCTTCAGGCCGGTGAGCTTCGCCTCCAGCTCGGCCAGCTCGAGGCGAACCCGGTCGAGCTGGCGGCTCGCCTCGGCCTGGTCGGTGGCGAGCACGGATCCGACGCTGTGGCTCAGCGCCGGCACGTTGAGCATGGCCAGCATGCTCAGCGCATCGGCTGGGCGCACGACGTGGCGCGAGCTGAGCACCGCACGCCCCTGGCGCACCTCGACCAGCCACTCGCCCTCGATGTAGGCCAGCGTGACCGCCAACCGGCCGTTGCGCCAGCCGTTGCGGGGCAGCAGGGTCACCGGCATTTCGCCGGCCGGGACGGTGCGCTGCCAGGTCCGGTGCGCGGTGACCGGGATGAGCATGGCGACCAGCACCGCCCCCGCGGCCGTCCCCACCGCCACGGCGACCGGGGCGCCCACGGCGAGCCACGCGCCGAGCCAAGCCCCGGCGGCCGCGCCGACCGCGCCGGTGGCGAGGACGAGCGCGCCGACCCGGCCGCGCTGGGCCGCCGGCACCTGCTCACTGAGAACCAGGCCCATGACCGGGGTCACCGAGGCGAGGGCGACGCCGACCACGACGCCGGTCACGGCGAACAGCATCGAGACGACCGACCCGCCGGCCAGCAGAGCCAGGGCACCGCCGCCGACGAAGTAGCCGAGCCCGAAGAGCAGGAACCGGTCCGGCCGCCGGCTCGCTGCCGTGACGACGGCCGCGGCCCCGACCGCGCCGACCACCAGGGCGCCGCCGACCAGGCCGATGCCTTCGGCACCGCCGAGTCCCAACACGCCGCGGCCAGGCTGGTCGAGCCCGCCGGTGAACTCCTCGCGGGTCCACACCGAGCCGAGGATCACCACGCCGGCGCTGACCAGGAGCCCGGTGGTGAACAGGACGAGGCCAAGGCGGCGCAGCAGTGGGTCGAGCCGCACGGGGGCCGGCGGCGGCGCGTCGCCGGCCGGCAGCTCGATCGGGACGAGGGTGGCCGGCGTCGGCTCGCCCCGCACCACCGCGGCCGCGCACCCGGCGCAGGCCATGGCGACGAGCCACAGCGCACCGACCGGCCCGAGCAGAGCCGCGGCGGCGCCGGCCAGCGCGCCCACGGCCAGCGTGCCCGCGCCGACGAGGATGGCCCGGCGTGGTCGGGTCGCCTCGTCCGGGTTGCTGGCCGTCGCCGATCCGGCCCGGACGCTCTGGCTCAGCTCACCCGCGGCCCGGGCGGCACCGAGCACGACCAGCAGGCCGGGCAGCACGGCGGGCTGCGCGTACTCGAACGCAACCCCGGCCAGTGCCAGTGCGCTGACGAGTTCGGCGCCCACGGCCAGGCGGTCGGCGTCGATCCGGTCCAACAGCCACGCCCCGCCGCTGGCGCCGGCGAGGTACCCGAGCGCTTGCACACTCAGCATCACGGCCGCCATCGACCACGTCGGCGTCTGGGTCAGCAACAGCCAGGCAACCACCACAAAGGACAGCCGGGTGACGACGGTAGAGACGGCCTCGGTAGCCCGGGCCGTCGGCGGCACCGGACGCTCGGAGGCGATCCCGTCGAGCACGAGTTCGCTCGTCACGATCGGTGCGCCACCTCGGCCATGAGGCTGGACGATACCGGCCGAGCCCAGCTCGGGCCACTGCCGCTGGCCCACGACCCGGCCACACGATGCCGGATTATGTCGATATGTAACTGGATCACGCGGCCCGGCCGCCGAGCCTGGCGGGACGGGACGGGACGGGACGCGGCCGGGCGCGGCGGGGCCGGGCGGGGCCGGGCCGGGCCGGGCCGGGCACATTTCAGGATCCAGCCCACTCCCACTCGTGGATGTGGGCGCTTTCCTGGAAGTTGCCTCCCCTAACGATCACCCCGGGTCCCCCGAAGATCCGTGCCGTTTACTGGGCCTTAGAAGGCGCGGGCGCGACGCAGCTGGCGTGGCCGCCCGTCCGGGTCGGCGATGACCCGGTAGAGCTGCTCCGCGCAGACCGCCGTCCACGGTCGCAGTGTTGGCGCCCGGTACTCGCGCAGCCGCCCGGTCGGGCGCGGCCCGC
>JBLNGJ010000677.1:0-5166 GCA_050264675.1 Micromonosporaceae bacterium | reverse complement strand
GCAAGTCATGGCCACGCTCCGCAACGCCGCCATCGGCGCCCTCCGCCTGGCTGGCGCCACCAACATCGCCGCAGCTACGCCCCGCGACGCCAACCGACCACTGGCCCTACTCGGCATCACCTAACGACTTTGCCGGGGCCCTGCCCGCTGACCAGATCCACCACCTTCTGCCCACGAGCATGGGTGGCAATGCCTGGCGGACCTTCGGCAGGCTCAAAGAGCAGTGGGACGTCTGAAACCGGGCCAGCCCTGCGAGCCGACGATGAAATAGGCGCGCAACCTTCGGGGCCATGGAGCGATGCCCAGTGAGGGCATTGAAGGAGATGAGTGGGCCGCCTACGTCGCGCTGTGACGTATGACCAGGATGAACGTGGGATCGCCTACGGGGCGCGAGTCTGTTGAGCGACATTCCGCGTGAGGCTGTGGGGTAGGCCGGCAAGGCAACCAGCAGCCCGCGGACACGGCGGAGCGAACACGTCGTGGCGAGGCACTGCCGTTGGCCACCATCTTGATCCGTCTGCGGCAGCAGCGCCGAAGCGAACCACAACCCATCCGCGCGCCATGGATGGGACCAGGACCTTCGGCGTGCGGCGGTCGAGCGGGTGGTCATATTCACCTGCAAACCTGGCTGAGCCCCACGAAAAGCAGCCCGATACAGCCCGGAGCTAAGCGGCAGTCGCCATTCCGACATCACATGTAGTGGTTTGGCGAATGGCGACATCGAACCCAGCCTGGGTTTGTCCGTGCCGCCCAGATTTCACACAATCGACCGCCATATATGAGCATCGCCGATGGCACGGGAGTCGCGCGAGCCGGCGTCAGGTGCTACGTGATCTTTGACAGGTCGGTGCCCGGCAAGCACTCAGTCCTTGGAAACTGACGTGAGAAGGGTGTGTTGATCCGCCATGACGGCTTAATGCAACAGGGCCTTCGGGTTTCCTTACTAGGTGCGTTTTCTTGATCGGTTGGTCGCGGACGCTGTTAGGTATGGCACCGTTCGTGCGTTTGCCGTTGAAATCGGTGCGCGTGCGTACTCAGGCGGGTCTGAGTACGCGGGCGCATCCCTTTGGGTCGCCCCGGGTGGAGGCTGTGGACACGGAAAGCGTCCGTCGAGCCCCGGAGGCCGCCATGCGTAAGCTCATTTTCTTTGTACTGCTCCCGGTCGTCGTATTCGCCGGCGGCTGCAGCGCCCGGTCCGGTTCGCGCGAGCCGACGTCGACCCCATCCGCACCGGCGGCCACGACCGCGGCCAGCAACGGCCTGATCGACGCGTCTGCGAACGACATCGCCACCGCCGCCGTACGGGCGATGACGAGCAACTACCCGATGCGTCTTCAAGGTCAGCTCACGACGCGCAGCGGCAAGCACGTGACCTTTGACGTCGTGCGCGACTTCGCAGAGGGAAAGGGCACGGTAACCGTCGAGGGCCAGTCCGTGGAGATTATCCGACTCGAAGGCCACGACTACGCCAAGGCCGGTACAGCATTCTGGATGCTCGGCGGTCCGTCCACATCCGAGCGTCAGGCCTGGGCCGCGCAAAGAGACGGGAAATGGATGCGCGGACCGCTCTACACCCCCGCCCTGCCGGTCGGCGACTACCTGGATATCCACGACAACCTCTGGGAGGCGATCATCAACGATCCGCAGATCACCAAGGGGCAGCCGGTGGTCATCAATGGCGTGCTGACCATCGCGATCAACTCGAGCTACGTAGGCACCGTGTTCGTTACGACGACCGGTGAACCAAACGTGATCCGGATCCAGGTGCCCGAGGGCACGATCGACTACTCCGGCCACGGTGTCCCGGTGACAATTGAGGCGCCCCCGGCCACTCAGATCGTCGACCTCGAGGCAGGTAGCTGACCCTCGGCTGGGCCGGCGCTGGCGAGAACCTGGTCCGGCGACCTCCGTGCCGGAGGATCGATACAAACCACCTTCCGCCCGACGCTGGTCACCGCGGGCATGGCGTTGCTCGAACAGTTGCCGATCGCTGCGATCGACCTCAATACTCCACCGAACGGCTGAGGCGGTTTCTCGACGCCTTCAAGGTCGAGATCCACTATGACGACCGAACGCGTCGGGCGCGGCTTCAGGCCGAGATCGCAGCCGACCTCATGGTCCGGCTCGCCCAGACGGTCGGCTGGGCGAGCCGACCCGGGATATTCGACGCCGAGTCCTCGCAGAAGGAGATGGCCGACCGCGTCAACGACACGGCCCGCGAAACAATCAAGGGGAGCAGATATGAATTGTGCCCCCGGCGGGGGAAGCACTGCAAGGGAAAGCCGCGCTGAGCAGGCCAAACGCTGCCTCCTCGTGGTCGAGGAATCGGTCGTCCTAGCCTGACTACTGGCTCGCGCGGCAACGGCTGCCTTCCGGCGCAGCTCCCTGCTGCTCGATCGCCGTTGGAGTTCGCCGCGTCGGAGATGTCGGCCGAACTCGAACCGGCGGACCTTACTGGGCTCGAACCGGAGGACCGAACTTGGCAGAGTAAGAACCGCGTTTTCCCTGTTCAGGGGCCAGATGTGAGGGTTACGCCTGTCATGCGGCGCTCGTCACGGTAATGCATGAGCACAACTGGTACAAGATCGACAAAATTGGAGCAAGGCTGGATCCCGATCTCAGCTGGAGGATCACCGAAGATCAAGGTCTGGTCGGCGTGGGGGTTCGTGTCGAAGGATCGACACGAACCAAAACCCAACGGGTCCGCGGCTGTGTGGGATGGTCACGCCGGACCCGACTGTTTGACAATGTTGGCCCGGTCATGCCGCTGTAGTCACGGCGCTGTCCGAGTGGTGGCCCAACCCGCGCGCGGGCCCTGCCCGGACTCCAAACCCGCGAATTGAAACCCTTCAGGCACCCGGCACCGCATAAGGCTAGGCTTGGCGCCCGAACGACCGTTCATCGTCGATGTCGACCATGGTTAACGCTTCGATAAGCGCGTTCAGTCAAGCGAGACACGAAGCTCCATCCACTTCACAACCGCCGATCATGATCACCCCGACATTGGCGCCCCGGTCACTACGTCCTCAATTCGGCATAGTGTCGTTCGATCATGGTGGGACGCGCAGACCATCACTTCGCTGCCATGCTGTCGCCGATCGCGTCAGACTAGAAAGCTGAGCCGTGAACGTTGGGTCGGGCATGGTTTCGTCGCTGACGTCGACGTAGCGCAGATGTCCGAGTCGGAACCGGTAGGTCCAGCGGTGGGCCACCAGTTCGCGATGCCAACGCAGCAGCGTCGAGGGTGTGACCAGGAAGGTTGGCCAGCGTTCGTGGGGGAGCAGCTTCGCCAGCGTGGCCAGCAGCATCCGATCTGCCGGTGTGTATCGCGGCCGAGGTACCTGTCGGCGCAGCACGGCCAGCTGACGGCGCAACACAGCGATCTCCACCGCGTCCGGCCTGCGACCGCAGCTGAGCACATTCAGCATCCGTCGGACGAACATCAACGTCACCGTCCGAACCACCACGACACCAGCCTGCAGCCCGACATCACCACAGGTCGCACGCAGTGTCCGCGAGGTGGCACCCCAATACAGGCTTGGTCGAGCCGCGGTGCAGCCACTGCTCTCTGGCCTGACCTTCTCCCATAGCTACCGGGATCCCACCCTCAACGCCGCGACCGACTTCTAACGCGGGCGGCCGGTCCGGTACCGACTAGGTAGATCAGCAAGCCGGCGCCCGCTAGGACGGCACCGGCGACCGGGACGGCGGTCAAACCCCAAGTCTCCCAAGTGAACGCGCCGACGAGTGCGCCCGCGGCGACACCAGAGTTGAAGGCGCTGGCGTTGATGCCCGAGGCCTGTTCGGTGTGATCGGGTGCGGCTCGCAGCGTCGCGGTCTGCGTCAGGGTCGGTAGCAACCCCATCGCCATCCCGCCCATGGCCATCGCGGCGACGGCCGCCGGGGTGGAGTGGGGCCGCAGCAGGTAGACCAGTGGGGCCAGGGTGATCAGCAGGCCCCCCGCGACGATGCCCAGGCGCGGCCGGCGATCGGCAGCCCAGGCGGCGACGGGAAGCATGGCCCCGCCCGCCATCGCGCTGCCGAGCAGCACCACCGCAATGTAACTCTCGGGCACGCCGGCGTTGATAACCAGCGGTGCCGTGTAGGTGATGAGCGCGTAGGCGCCCGACATCGTGGCCGCGGTTGTGCCGACGATGATGGCGAATCCGGGGCGCTGCAGGACATCGCGCAGGGCGGTGCGACCGGGCGCGCCGGCGGCGGGAACCGGGGCCAGGACCAGTGAGGCCAGCGCCGCCGTCAGGAGGCAGACCAGGGTCAAGGCCGCGAAGGCGGTACGCCAGCCCAGACTCACTCCGGCGGCCGTGCCGGCCGGGATACCGACGAGCACCGCCAGCGCCCCGCCGCTGGAGACGACGGCGACGGCCCAGCCGACGCGTTCGGGTGCCACCAGGCGCGCTGCGTACCCGCCCGCGACGGCCCAGAACAGCCCGTGGGTGAGCCCTCCGAGCAGCCGGGCGGCAAACGCGAGGGCGTAGCCGGTCGCCACGACCATCATGGCGTTGCTGATCGCGTAGGCGAGCAGTGCCGTGATCAGCAGCGGGCGGCGTGGCAGGCGTGCGGTGAGCACGCCGACAGGCGCGCCGAGTACCGCGACCATGACGGCATACCCGGTGACCAGCAGGCCGATCCGGGCGGGGGAGGTGGACAGGTCGCGGCTCATCGCCACCAGCAGGCCGAGGGGCAGCAGTTCGGTGGTGACGGCCAGGAACACCGCCGCGGACAGCATCAGCAGCGACGGCAACGGCGCTGCCGCTGGCCTTGCTACCACGAGGCGGCTCCCGTGAAGGAGGTCGGCTGCGGGGTGTAGCCGAGCCGGCGGCGGGCGGCATCGATGTCCAGCGTGCGTTCCACCGCCAGATGGCCCAGCGCGTACCGGGTCAGCCTGGGCGGAGTGCGGCGTCGCAGCAGGCGATGGCCCGCCTCCAGCAGCGCGGCGAAGGGCAATAGCGCGTGCAGCGGCAGATAACGCGGCTCAGCGCTGATCCGGCGTTCGGCCAGGATCCACCGCAACGCGTCGTCGAGGATTACGGGCGCGGCATCGCTAATGTTGAATACTCCGGTGTCCACGGTGGACTCCGCCACGCACAGGCACGCGTTGGCGAGATTGGCGACGGAGGTCAGGCTGATGCGCTGGCGGCCGTCGCC
>JBLNGJ010000676.1:0-5062 GCA_050264675.1 Micromonosporaceae bacterium | reverse complement strand
ACTGACCGGGTCGTGCACGGTCTCATTGCAGGCCGGCGCCGGGTTGAGGCACCAGAGCACCCGCGGGTCGGTGCCCGGGGCAATCGCCGCCGGCGGCGTGACCGGGAAGACGGCCCAATTCGGGTTGTCGGCGTCGAAGTCGACCAGATCCTCGCGCACGAGCACGTGACCGGTGCGGGCGTCGACATAGCTGGTGTACGCGGCCGGGTCGGCGGCGTTGGTCGCGGAGAACGTCACCGCGAACGCTGCCCGCGGACCGTCCAGAGGCGTCGGCACCGCGACGGCCAGGACGTCGGCCGGTCCGATCTCGTCGGCGTCGAGCCCGGCGTCCTACAGCGCCGCGGCGACCGCGTCGTCGACGCTGAGGGTGGCCGGCTCGGGAGCGTGGGTGTCGCGCGACAGCGATGAGGTCACCCGGATCACCGTGTCGCCCCGGACCAGGAGCGCGACCAGCCCGTCGTACCCGGCTGGCAGGTCACCGAAGCGCTGACGCAGCAGGACCACCGAGGCCGACCCGATCGGCCGGACCGCGAGTGTCTCCATCGAGGCGACGGCGGCATCGTCGAGGCCGAAGAGGTCACCGTTGCCGGCGAGGAACTGGCGGGCCGCGGCCACCGGATCGGTGGCGAGCCCCGTCGTAGTCGACGCGCCGAGCGCGTTCGGGGTGCCGAGCGAGTTCCACCGCACCGAGCCGAAGCGCTTGGCCGCGGTCACCTGCAGCGCCGTGGGCGCCGCGGCGCCGGACCGGTTGTCCTTGTCCCTCGGGGCGTGGCCGTCGACCGAGGTGCTATGCCCCGGGTCTTTGGCCGGGGCCCCGCTGGCCGGGGCGCCCGCCGTCAGCCCAACCACGACCCCGACGGCGACCAGCAGGTAGGCCGCCTGCCTCCGAGCTCTGCTCGGTCTCATGCCACCGCTACTGTGCGTGGCCCGTCTCGCCAGCTTCGAGAATTTGGACACGCTGGTACCTCCTCGGTACTTCGACGCTCACGGCGATGTCGACCGAGCAGGGTTACCCGCCGTGCCCGGCCAGCTGCGCGGAACGGTCAGGTCAATTGGACATAACTAACTGCGTGGATATCAGAAGCGCGGCGGCGAGCACAAGGGGCGCGGGCGTAGTCTCCACAAAGGCGAAATCGAGCCTCGGTGCAGGGCCGATCGACCGCTCGGCGGTGCCGGCTTCTAGCCCGACCTGAGGTCAGCTCCGGGTCATGCGGTGACCAGGCGCAGTTCGGCGGTGCCCAGGTTGGCCGCGTTCGGGTCGACCACGACCGTGTAGACCCCAGTGGCCGGAACCGTCCACGGGTTGGTCTGCCCGGTGCCACCGATCACGCAACCGAACGCCAGGCCCACGACGCCGGCCGCATCCCGGATCTGCACCGGGAAGCACTGGTCCGGCAGGGTGGCGGAGCTGACCTTGACCGACAGGTGCGCTCCGGCCGTCGCGTTGAAGCTGAGCCGCACCACCTGGCCGGGCTTGGTCACGTGCGCGGTCACCGCCGGGCCGTTCACAGTGATCTGTCCGGTTTGGTCGATGGACGCAAACAGCTGTACCTGGGCGAGCCCGACGTTCTTGCCGGTCGGGTCGATGACGAGCGTGTACTGGCCGTTCTCGGGCAGGACGGTGCCGTCGACCAGGCCGCTGCCGCCGAGCACGCATCCCACGTTGAGCACTGCCCCGTTAGCCCGCTGCAGCGCCAGCGGGAAGCAGTGGTCGGGCAGGGTCGCCGAGACGATCTTGGCGAACACTCGCTGATTGGCTTTGCCGGTGAAGCGCCAGCGCGAGACCGCACCGGGCTGGCCGATCGTGGCGGTCACCGGCGGCCCGTCCAGCAAGACCGTGCCGTCCTGGTCGGTGGCGGTTATCACCCGTACGCGGACCTGGCCCGCCGCAGGCGGTTTGAACCCGACGGTGTAGTCGCCGTTGACCGGCAGCACCACGGCGTCGATGAAACCCTCGCCGTTCAGCAGGCAGCCCGAACCCAGGTGCACCCCGCCCGGGTCACGAAGCGAGAGCGGGAAGCAGGTGTCCTTGATCGTCGCCTGCACCGCGTCGACAAAGACCTTCTGACCAGCTTTGCCGGGGAAGGTCAGCAACGCCTCCTGACCGGGCGCCGTCACCGACAGCACGGTCGTTCCGGCCGCCTGGCTGAACACCTGCGTCCGGGCCGCGTCCAGCGCGAATGCGGGATCCCCGGTGAGCGCCACGTCCAGCGCACAATCCTCCAAGGCCTGCGGCACCGTTACTCCGGCCCGGCTACACACCGCCTCGGCGGTCGCCCGGTTGGGCAGGTCGCTGAGGGACACCCGGCGATCCGGGAAGGTGCGGTCGGTGAAGGTCTGCGTGCCCTGCCCCGGCGCGTAGTCGAAGAGCGACTCGGCGCCGGTGACCCGCCAGCTATCGCCGAACGTCCGGTAGAGCTGCTCGAACGTGGGCACCCCGGTGATTGGCGCCCCGCCGCGGGGCACGAGCTCCCCGGCGAGCTTGCCGTCGAAGTTTCCGAACATCCCTTCGACCTTGCCGCGCCGGGACTCCGGCAGGCTCACCACGACCCGGATGGTGACTGACCCGACCGGCACGATGTCGACCGTTGACTGATCCGGCCAGGTCAGGCTGACCTGCCCGGGCCCGAAGAGCTCGAGCTGGCCACCCTTGGGCAGGGGCGTGACCCCCACGGCCGGCTCGACCTCCTTACCTCCTATGTGGATGGTGAGTCCGCCGCTGGGCCGCCGGTACAGGCTCACCCGGTCTCCCGCGACGTTGGCGGCGATGGCCGAGAAGGTGGAGACGGTGCGCAGCCCGTACAGCGGTGTCGTTCGGCCCTGTACTTCAAGTGGCTTGTCCGAGCCGACGGCTCGGGTGAGCACGAACTCGCCCACGGCCTGGAAGTCGTAGTGATATTCGTCAAAGGTGGTCAGGTGCGGATCGCCGGCCCCGACCGCGCTGCAGGAACAGCCGCCCCGAGACGGTGGCGGTGGGGGCGGCGGCCGACATTCTTTGCCGTCGGGGGGCAACAGGAACGGCTTGCCGGTGCTCTCGTCGCGGCCGTAGGCGGTGCGCAGTGGCAGCTTCTGCGCGGCCCGGTAGATGTTTTCCTTGCGCGTCGCTCGGACCTCGGCGACCGTGATACCGGTATCGACCACCTTGCCGCTGTCGTCCGTGTACAGGCAGTGGTCTCGGCGCAGCGTTCCGTTGTCATAGTCGACCAGGTGCGCCATTTCGTGGTAAAGCGTGGAGCAGCGGTCCTCGATGACCCCATCACCTTGGAATGGCTGGCCGTCGTTCGGGTTCCACCTCGTGGTTCCGCCGGTGGGCTTGCCCGCCAGCGCATCGTACTCACTGGCCGGATCGGACTTGGTGTAGTCCTTCTTGATGAACGTGAATTTCCGCGGCGATTTGTCCAGCTGGTCGAGCAGATCCCGCAGGCCGACGGCGGTGAACTTCGCGACGCACCCGTCATACTCGTTGTGCAGGTCATCGCCCACACCGACGTACGACGGAACCGCGAGCAGCAGAGCCAGCAGGAAGCGCATCGCTCAGCCTCCTAAGACGGCGAAAGAGACACTGACCGGGTCACCGGAGGCGTGGCAAAGGCGGCTGGTGACCGGGGCCGGGAGGTAGCGCACAGCGAATTCGTACCGCCCCGGCTCGTCGACCGCCCAGTAGGTGGAATTGGACTGGTTGCTGGCGTCCAGGGTGGAGGTTTCCAGGGCCGACCGATCTCCGGCCGGGGCGCTCTGTTCACTGACCAGGTCGTAGCTCACCGACGCCGCTGGCTTTACCTCGGCCAGATTCCGGCGCAGATAGGATGCCATGCCGTCGATGTAGGTGCCGGTGCTGAAGGCCGGCACGAGCGCCACGCCGTCTCGCCGGGCATCGAGAATGGTGAGCGCACCGTCGGGCCCCTGCAAGATCTGACACGGTCCACTCTCGACGTTGGTGAGTCGCACGTGCAGCACCACTGGCTCGCCTACGGCGAACTCGGCCTTGGCCGCGGCGATCGTCACTTGTACCCCCACGCCACTGCCCGGAGGCGGGTTCGGCGCCGGCTTGGGCTTGCTCGTGCAACCACCCGTCGCGCCGATGCACGCGACCATCAATGTGACAACCGCAGCTCGCACGTCGTCACTGTAGGGCCGCGCGATCTCGATGACCGTTCTGAGCTGTCAATCCGACAGCCACCGCCCGGCGGGTGCATCCGACGAGAGCGGCGCGCGGCGAAGGGCAGCGCTTACCGAGCGTATACCCTTGGTGTATACGGCATTCGTGCGATAGGTCGTTCAGCCCTGTCGCCCCGGGCCTTCTGGCGCCATGCTGATCACAGCTCTCGAGACACCTCGCGGGCGACGCGGCGGTCGGCCCGTCCCGTCGGAACCGACGGGTCACCGTCGGCCGCTGCGGCCGTTTCACACGAAGGAGCGGTAATGAACAGCATGCTCGCCACCGCCCACGCCGCCGTCCGTGAGGCCGGTCGGGGCCTCGGCTATGACGAAGCGACGGTCAGTGCGTTTCTGCCGGCCCGCCACGAACACGTCTTCGAGGTCGCCGCCGGCGGTCGGACCTATCCCGCCTACCGGGTTCAGCACAACAACCGGCTGGGCCCGTTCAAGGGTGGCATCCGCTTCCACCCCCAGGTCAGCTTGGACGAGGTCCGCGCGCTCGCCCTGCTCATGAGCATCAAGACCGCGGCCGCCGGGCTCGAGATGGGTGGCGGCAAGGGCGGCGTCGCGGTGGACCCGCGCGTCCTGCCAGTGGCCGAGCTCGAGGAGCTCTCCCGCGCGTACGCCCGCCAACTCGCGCCGTTCCTGGGTTCCGACAAGGACGTGCCGGCGCCAGACGTGAACACCAACGGGCAGATCATCGGCTGGATGCTCGACGAGTACGAGAAGACCGTCGGGCGCAAGGACCCGGGTTGCTTCACCGGCAAGTTTCTCGCCGACGGCGGCTCAGAGGGGCGCGCGGCGGCCACCGGCCGGGGCGGCGTGATCGCGCTGGCCGAGTACCTCGACCAGCGTGGCCTGCTGGCGCAGCCGCTCACGGTGGCGGTGCAGGGCTACGGCAACG
>JBLNGJ010000675.1:0-5859 GCA_050264675.1 Micromonosporaceae bacterium | reverse complement strand
CAAATTGTACGGGGGGCGTGCGGCGCGGCCGCGGCCCGCCGGTGCCTGTCGGACAGTCAGGGAGAGAAAGCGTCAGCCCCGCAGCCCGCCACCGGCGGGCCGGCTAAAGGAGTGCGGGTGGTTCATTCGGGGCTCCTCGACGCTGGGCGCTTCGACGTAGTTCGCTGGCGCTAGCGTACAGGCACACCGCGGCGGCCGCCGCGAGGTTGAGGCTCTCGGCCCGGCCGTGGATCGGCACGCGCACCCGCAGGTCAACCGCGGTCGACACGGTCGCCGGCAGGCCGTGCGCCTCGCCGCCGAAGACCCACGCCGTCGGGCCGGCCAGCGTGCCCGCGTCGACCAGGTCATCGAGGACGGTCTCGCCGTGCGCATCGGCCGCGAGCACCCGCAGTCCGGCTCCGCGCAGCGCCGTCACCGCCGCCTTGGCGTCGACGCCGCGGACCAACTGCAGGTGGAACAGCGAGCCGGCGCTGGCGCGTACACATTTGCCGTTGTACGGATCGACGCAGCCCTCGGCGAAGACGACCGCGGCCGCGCCGGCGGCGTCGGCGGTGCGCAGGACCGTGCCGGCGTTACCCGGGTCGGCCACGCCGGCGAGCAGCGCCACCAGCCGGGGCGCCCCGCCGAGCACCGGCGCGAGGTCGGTGTGGTGGCGATGCCGGCACACGGCGACAATGCCCTGCGGTGTCACCGTCTCGGTCAGGGTGCCGATCGCGGCGTCGGTGACCGTGCCGACCGGCACGCCCCGGACCTGGGCCGACGCGACAAGCGTGCGGTGGCGATCCAGGGCTTCAGGGGTGGCGAAGAGCTCCTCGGCGCCGCCGGCGGCCAAGGCCTCGGTCACCGCCTGCGGCCCCTCGGCGAGGAACCGGCCTACCTCGTCGCGGTGACGGCGGCGCAGCAGGCGCCGAGCGGCCAGGATCCGCGCCGACCGGTGGGTGAGCGCCGCGGACATGGCCGCCCTACCAACGCACGAGATCTTGGATGTTTTGCGGGCCTCCAGGCCCCAAAATCATCCAAGATCTCGCGAGGACAGGGTTCAGGCGGCCGCCTCGGCCGGCCGGGACCGGCCGGGGTCACCGGTCGGCAGTGCCGCCCGGGCCGCAGCCACGAGCCCGGCGAAGGCGGTCGCGTCGTTGACCGCGAGCTCCGCCATGATCTTGCGATCCACTTCGATGCCGGCCAGGCGCAGACCCTGGATCAGCCGGTTGTAGGTCAGCCCGTTGGCCCGGGCGGCGGCGTTGATCCGGGTGATCCACAGCTGGCGGAAGTCACCCTTGCGGTCCCGCCGGTCGCGGTAGGCGTACTGCATCGAGTGCAGCATCTGCTCCTTGGCCTTGCGGTACAGCCGGGACCGCTGGCCCCGGTAGCCGCTGGCGCCCTCCAGGACGGTGCGGCGCTTCTTGTGGGCGTTGACCGCTCGCTTGACGCGTGCCACGTTGTCTCTCCTCGTCCGTCGTTATCCCGTGCCGCGCGTCAGCGGCCCAACAGCGTCCTGATCCGCTTGCGGTCGGCCTTCGACACCTCGACCACGCCGGTGAGCCGGCGGGTGCGCGTGCTGGGCTTTGCCTCGAGCTTGTGGCGCTTGCCGGCCTGCTCCGTGAGCATCTTGCCGGTGCCGGTCACTTTGACCCGCTTGCCCATCCCGGTGTGGCTCTTCATCTTCGGCATCGTTGGTCCTCTCGGTCGGCCCGAGCCGGGCCGACGTGTCCTTACCGCCGACCCGCCGAGGCGGTTCGGCGTGCTCCTCCGGTCGGCCTGGGGGTGGGCCGACGTGTCCCTGCCATCGGCCTGCCGTGGCCGGCCGAGTAGCTGTTGTCTGCTCTCCCGTTCGCCGGCTGGGCGGACGGTTCGCTTCTAGGCTCTAAGGTTCGCCCGGACCCAGCTCGCCGGCCGCGTCCGGGCCGGCGTCATCGCGGAGGCGGGGCCCGCCCCGGGCCGGCTTGGTGGCCCGATGCGGTGCGATAACCATGATCATGTTTCGGCCGTCCTGCTTCGCCGCGGCCTCGACGTACCCCAGCTCCGCGACCTCTTCCTCGAGCTTGCGCAGGAGCCGCAGTCCCAGCTCCGGGCGGCTCTGTTCGCGGCCGCGGAACATGATCGTCACCTTGACCTTGTCACCGGCCTTGAGGAAGCGCACCACATGACCCTTCTTCGTTTCATAGTCATGTGAGTCGATCTTTGGCCGGAGCTTCATCTCCTTGATGACGGTCTGTTGCTGGTTGCGCCTGGCCTCGCGCGCCTTGAGTGCGCTCTCGTACTTGAACTTGCCGAAGTCCATGAGCTTGCACACCGGTGGGCGCGCCATGGGCGCAACCTCGACCAGATCCAGGTCCACCTCGGCAGCCAGCTGCAGGGCGCGCTCCAGCGGGACGATGCCCACCTGCTCACCCTCCGGGCCGACCAGTCTCACCTCCCGAGCTCGGATCTGATCGTTGACGCGTGGCTCGACGCTGATGGGGCCTCCTCGAGGTCAGCACCGGTCCGCACCGTGCGAGCCGGTCTGCAGGTTCCGGGCCTGCAGGTGTCGCGCCCCGGCCCCACTCCGGTCGGAGCGGTTGGGCCCGAATGTGGAAGAACCCCGGCGCATGCCGGGGCCCGCTCGACCGGTCGGCGCGTACGCGCAACGCCCGCCACCGTTCGGCGGCGGTGACCGGACCCGGCAGCCCGTCATGCTGGCGGCGCGGGTGGGAGCGGGGCTCCACTTTCGGAACACCACGCACGCAGCGTGGTGCGGTCGACCGATCTAGGTTAGCACGTGCGATCCGCCGCATCGGCGCCGCGCTGATGCTCGGCGAGCAGCGTACGCAGGGCCCGCGCGCCCGCGACCGCGTACTCCTTGTCGGCCGCCTGGATCGCCATCACCGCGACCACATCGTCGTCGTGCAGCTCCAGGCTCAGCCACGGGCTGCCCCGTTCGAACCTCACCGAACGCACGACCTCCCACGGCAGCTGGTACCCGCCAATGACGTTCTGGATCTTCACGCCGGCCTGGTCCGCGGTGACCCTGGGCCGGGTGAATGCCAGGATCCCGAGCGCGGCCAGGATCCCGAGCATGATCATCGCGACCCGGTCGCTGGCGCCGAAGACGCCACCACCCTCGCCGACCGGCCGGGCGAGCACCGTGGCGAGCACGATAAACACCGCGACCACGACCGGGGCGAGCACCCAACAGACCCGCCGGATCCGGCGCGGACGGAAGGTCACCGGCTCGTTCGTCCCACTCACCTTGTCGAGAATGCCACCGGGCAAAGGCCCGGCCACGCGGGCCCCATCGGCAGCCAAGGTCAGCTAGGGTCAGCCGCGTGTCCGCGGTGCCCACACCCCTGTCGCGTGGCCTGCGCGTGACGGCACATGTTCGCGGCGTACCTCGGTTACCAGGCCGGGCCCAGGCCGGTTCCGCCACTGCACCGGCTCTCGTTGCCGCGGGTAGCGTCGAGCTCGGTGAACCCCACTCCGGCGCCCACGCCGACCCCACCGCCGAGCCCGTCGCCAACCCCGTCGCCCCCGCCGACGACGCGCACGACCCGGCCGCCCACACCGCCCCCGGTCTACTACACCGGGGCCCTCATCGACCGGCACACCGGCGAGGTACGCGGCTCGAACGTCGCCAGGACCTCGTTCTCCGAGTCGACGGTGAAGATCTGGCTCGCCGCCGACTACCTCAATCGCCAGGGCAACGGCGGCATCGACGTCAACCCGACCGAGCTGGCCCGGCTGCAGAAGATGATCCGTCTCTCCGACGATGCGGCGGCCGACCACTTCTACTCGCTCAACGGCGGCAACGCGAGCATCAGCCGGATGATCAATACCTGTCACCTCGGTAACAGCTCCGTCTACAGCGGCTGGTGGAGCAAGACGCTGATCTCCGCGCAGGACCTGGCCAAGCTGGGTCTCTGCATCGCCGACGGCACCGCGACCAACCCGGCCGCGACGGCCTGGATCCTCGAGCAGATGCGCAACGTGGGCGGCGACGGCCTCTTCGGCATCAAGTTCGCGCTACCCGAACCCGACCGCAGCGCGCTCGCCATCAAGAACGGCTGGTACAACCACGGCTTCGACAGCCGTTGGCGGGTGCTCTGCCTCGGTGTGCACGCCGACTGGGTGCTCGCCATCGAGAACACCTATCCCAGCAAGTACGGCCGAAGCTACGGCGAAAACAACTGCGTCACGGTGACGAAGATGGTGCTCGGCCTCCCGTAGCCGCCGGGAGCAGCTGACCGTGATTCAGCTGACCGTGATGTGGTGGCCGTCGAGCGCCTGGATGCTGCCGTCGGCGAGCGAGACGAAGAAGGCCTCGAGTGTGTAGCTGCCCGGCGTCAGCGTGATCGTCGTGTGCACCTCGCCTCGGGCCGGCGCGCCGGCCGAGAGCGTGAGCACGTGGTCCTGCACGACCGTGCCGGCCGAGTTGCGTACGCGCAGCCGTACCGTCGCCTCGAAAACCGTGCCGGCGATGTAGACGTCGAAACTGCGCCCGACGGTGTTGCCCTCCTGGGGGGAGACGAGCCAGACCGGGGCGAGCGTGGTGGCCTGGGGGGCTCGGGTCAGCGTGCCGGCCACGTCGACCCCGCCCCACGGGGTGCTGCGGGTGGCCCCGTCGAAGAGCAGCCGGACGCCGGCCCGGGTCACGCCCTGGTCGGTCGCGACACCGGTGGCGGTGTAGACGAGCTGCTGCACGGCCGCCCGCGCCCGCTGCGGATCACTGGGGGCCACGCCGGCCCCGGCCAGGTCGACCACGATCACGTCGGACTCGATCCGGACGCTGCGCACCGAGGCCCCGGCCGGCCAGTTGCTCGTGTAGTCGGCATCGGTGGCTGTGCCGGCGAGCATGGTGGCGATCGCGCCCTCGAGGCGGGTGGCGAGCGCTCCGATGGGCACCTGGTGGTACTCCCAGTAGAGCAGCGGCCGGCCCTGGTAGTCGCCGACGAAGTAGACCGGCGCGCGGACCGTGGCCACGGTCGGCGCGGCCGAGGTCGGGGTCGGCGGCGGAGGTGACGACGGCGGGGCGCTCGAGCTGTCGGCCGGCACCGGCCCTGGCTGGGTGGGCACGCAGCTGCCCAGCCCGAGCGCGATCGCTGCCACGCTGGCCACCGCCCCGGTGGCGAGGGAGGCAAAGCCGATGGAGAGCACCCGCCGGCGCCGCGCCTGCCGGGTGGCCAGCCGGGCCCGGATCTGGGGCAGCGCGTCCGGAGCGACCTCCACGCGGGACGCCCGCGCCTCCAGGGCTTGGCGGAGAACGTCTTCGGGGTTCATGACGCACGCTCCATCGTGCGCCGCAGCGCGGCCATGGCCCGGGCGGTGTGACTCTTCACGGCGCCCTGACTGATGCCCATCGCCTCGGCGATCTCGACCTCGGACAGGTCGGCGTAGTACCGCAGGACGACCGCCTCACGCTGGCGGGCCGGCAGCGCACCGACGGCCGCGAGCATCTCGGTCTGCGCCTGTGCGGCCAGCACGCTCGCCTCGGCGCTGGGCTCGGTGCCCGGCGGCGCCTGGCGGCGCAGGAACCGGTCGACGACGCCACGGTGACGAAGCGCCGAACGGCTGCGGTTGACCACGCTCTGGCGCAGGTAGGCCAGGCCCTTGTCCGGGTCGCGCAGCCGGGGCCAGTGCGCATGCAGCGCCACGAACGCATCCTGCACGATCTCCTCGGCCATCCCGCTTTCGTGCAGCAGCAGCGTGGCCAGGCGGACCAACGGGCGGTAGTGCAGCCCGAAAAGGTCCGTCACCGCCTGGTCGGCCGTCCAGGTGGTGCGGTCGCTGGCCGGCACGTAGGCCACGGTCCTCCCGACGCGCATGGTCAAGGCCACCTGGGGCGCCACATCCGGTTGACGCGCCACCCTGGGTCCAGGTTTACCG
>JBLNGJ010000674.1:0-5855 GCA_050264675.1 Micromonosporaceae bacterium | reverse complement strand
GGCGGTGGCGGTGTCCCGGTCCGGCAGGCCGCGACGGCATTGGTCCAGGCGGTGAAGTGTTCGGCGAAGGTGTGGCTGACCGGTGCCGGCCCGGCCAGCGTACGCACGTCGTGGTAGTCGGCCACGGTGTCGGCGACGTTGGCGGCGGCCAGGGCGACCGCGAGCACGGTGATGCCGGGCAGGGTGACCAGGCGTTTCCGGTTGGCGTCGATCTGGTCGACCGCGATGGGCTCGGCCCGCAGGGCGATCGCGACCAGGCCGCCCAGGCCCAGCACGGCCATGGCGAGGGCCGCGTCGAGCACGCCGAGCGTGCCCATCCGGGTGCCGATCTGCGCCGGCCAGATCGCCAGGGCAATGGCGAGGGCGCCCATCGCGACCAGCACGGCGACGCTGATCGGGCGGCTGACCGCAATCGGCCGGGGCCGCCGTGCGTCCGGTGCCTTGTCGTCGGCCGGGGGCAGCTCGGTGCGGCAGAGGAAGCCGACGCCGAAGAGCAGCAACGGTGCGATCACGACGGCGACGGTGGCGCCGATGCCGACCCAGAGCCAACCCTCGGTGCGGGTGTCCGGCAGCAGCGCCACGCCGGCGGCCGCCCGGATCAGCCCCAGGCCGCCGATGGCGGCCGGCGCGACGGTGAGCAGGTGCACGGTCCGGGCGTGACGTTCGTGCCACTGCGGCGGCTCGTTCGGCGCGACCCCTTGGGCCAGCCGGTTGTGCAGCAGCCAGGTGATACCGAGCACGCCGGCCCCGACGAACTGCGGCACGGCGAGCTGCCACGAGCTCGCCCACGGCGGGATCTTGACGCCAAGCCGGGCCAGCGCCTGTGGCAGTTGCCACTGCACCAGGCCGACCACGAGCCAGGCCACGCCGATTCCGGCGATCACCCGGTAGGGCCAGCGTAGGCCGCCGGGCGCCACGTTCGCCCCGGGTACGCGGTAGGGCAGCCAGTGGGCGCTGAGCCAGACCGCCGCGCCGATCGCCCCCAGGGCCAGACCACTGAAGATCAGCGAGCCCACGTCGAGGTAGGCCGGGTCGAAGTACCAGCGCACCACGTCGGGGAGCTGCTCCAGCGCGCCCAGGCGGTTCCGGCTGGGCACGGCGACCAGGAACCCGAGCAGCGCGAGCACACCGACCTGAGCGCGCAGCCGCCAGATCACCGCGCGCCACCGGGGGCCGGCGTTCTCCTTCGGCTTGGTGACCTCGTGCCAGCGCCGGAGCAGGCCGATGACGATGAGAGCGACGGCGACGCCGCCGAAGAACCCCTTGGCGTAGCTGACCTTGTAGAGGTGGTTGGCCAGGCTCAGCGGCTCGAGATCGGCACTCTTCACTGCCCGGTGCCCGGCCTGGTCGGCGAGGACGAAGGTGACCACGTTCTCGGCGACGTCGAACAGGAGCAGCGGCAGCGCGGCCACGGCCCAGCGCTTGTCCGACCACACCCAGGCCAGGGCCAGGGCGAGCAGGCCGGCGTAGCCGACGGCGAAGATCATGTCGAAGCCGGCGTGCACCTTGACCCACCCGAACGGCTCCGCGCCGTCGACCTTGGCCCAGAGCGCGAGCGCGTTCTTCGCCGTCTCGGCGTTGAGCCGGAAGCCGTAGAGCGCCTCCATGCCGTAGCGCTGCTGGCCGGCGGACTCGAGGGTGAGCAGCAGCGAGTCGACCTCACGCATGACCAGATACGCGGCGGTGAAGAGGCCGGCCGCGGCCAGCCCGAGCGGCCACCGGGCCTTGCTGATGAGCTTGGCCAATGTCATGTTGACACCTCAGTCGTATCGGCGGGCTGGTCGTATCGGCGGGCTGGTCGTATCTGCGCGGACTATTCGTATCTGTGCGGGTCATTCGGGTCTGCACGGTCGGGCATGCTCGCAACAGCGTCGCGCGCATTCTGTTCGTCACCCGGGCTGGCCGGAGACCTGACCGACAAATGCCGTCAAGCCCCCGATGGCCCCCGAATCGCTCGGTGGGGGCGTCGGTAAGAATGCCCGGGTGGCACATAGCGCAGAGCAGCAACGGTTGGCCGCCGCCGATCGGGGGGAGGCTCCCTGGCGGGCCTGGGGTCCGTACCTGGCCGAGCGGGCCTGGGGCACGGTACGGGAGGACTACAGCGAGTACGGAACCGCATGGGCCTACTTCCCCCACGACCACGCCCGCAGCCGGGCCTACCGGTGGAACGAGGACGGGCTGGCCGGCGTCTGCGATGAACGGCAGACGTTCTGCCTGGCGCTGGCGCTGTGGAATGGGGTCGACCCGATCCTGAAGGAGCGGGTCTTCGGCCTCTCGGCCGAGGAGGGCAACCACGGCGAGGACGTCAAGGACTACTGGTGGTACCTCGACTCCACGCCGACCCACTCCTACCTGCGCTGGCGCTACCACTATCCACAGCGGACGTTTCCGTATGACGAGTTGGTGGGCGTCAACCGGGCCCGGGGCCGGGACGAGCCCGAGTACGAGCTGGTCGACACCGGCATCTTCGCCGAGGACCGGTACTGGTCGGTGACGGCCGAGTACGCCAAGGCGTCACCGATGGACCTGTGCCTGCGGTTGACCGTGCGCAACCACGGGCCCGAGCCGGCCACCCTGCACGTGCTGCCCACGCTGTGGTTTCGCAACACCTGGGCGTGGGGGCTACCCGGCGGCGACGACGTGCCGACCATCCACGGCTACGACGGCGCAACGTTGGTCGCCAAGCACCGCGCGCTGGGCCGGCTGGTGCTCGCTGGCGAGGACGCACCGGCCGCGTTGTGCTGCGACAACGAGACGAACGCGCAACGCCTGTGGGGCCTGCCCAACCGCTCGGCCTACCCGAAGGACGCCATCAACGACCACGTGGTCAACGGCCGGGACACGGTCAACCCGGAACGGGTGGGCACCAAAGCCGCGCTGCATTACCGGATCGAGCTCGGCCCGGGCGAGTCCCGCCTGATCCGGCTGCGCCTGGCCCTGGTCGCCGACGTGGCCGACGAGTGGTCACCTGAGGCGGCCCGCCGCAGCCGCGCGCAGCTCGATCTCGGCCGCGGGTTCAATCGGGTCATGGCCCGGCGGCAGGCCGAGACGGACGAGTACTTCGCGGCGATCACCCCGGCGGCCACACCGCCGGCTCAGGCTCTGGTGCTGCGGCAAGCGGTGGCCGGGCTGATGTGGGGCAAGCAGTTCTACCACTACGACGTGCAGCGCTGGCTGCGGGGCGACCCGGCCTCGGACCCGCCATCGCCTGGTCGCGGCCGCAACCGGCATTGGCAGCACATGTCCAGCTTCGACGTGATCTCGATGCCCGACCCGTGGGAGTACCCCTGGTACGCCGCCTGGGACCTCGCCTTCCAGTGTGTGGCCATCGCCCGGGTCGACCCAGCCTTCGCCAAGGGCCAGCTGCTGCTGCTCCTGCGCGAGTCGTACATGCACCCCAACGGGCAGATCCCGGCCTACGAATGGGCTTTCGACGACGTGAACCCGCCGGTGCACGGCTGGGCCGCGCTCAAGGTCTTCGAGCTCGACGGAGCCTGGGACCATGACTTTCTCGCCCGGGTGCTGCACTAGCTGCTGATGAACTTCACCTGGTGGGTCAATCGCAAGGACTTCGGCGGCAACAACGTCTTCGAGGGCGGGTTCCTCGGCCTGGACAACGTCGGGCCGTTCGACCGCGGTGCCGCGCTGCCCGTGGCCGGCGTGCTGGAACAGAGCGACGGCACGGCCTGGATGGCCCGGTACGCGCTCAGCCTGCTCGAGATGGCGCTCGTGCTCGCGGCCCATCGACCATCCTATGTGGATCTTACTACCAAGTTCTTCGAGCACTTCGCATACATCGCCACCGCCGCCTACCAGCAGGGGCTGTGGGACGAGGAGGACGGCTTCTTCTATGACGTGATCCGCCAGGCCGACGGCTCACGGGTGCCGCTGAAGGTGCGCTCGGTCGTGGGTCTGCTGCCGCTCGCCGCGACCAGCATCCTCTCCTCGGCCACGCTGGCCCGGCTGCCCGCCGTGGCCGATCGGCTGCGCTGGTTCCTGGCCCACAAGCCCGAGTACGCCGACGCCCTCGGCGCCCGCCACGTCCGGGACGGGCAGCACCAACGCCTGCTGTCGGCGGTCGGGCCGGAACAGCTGCTGCGCATCCTCGCCCGGGTGCTCGACGAGCGCGAGTTCCTTTCGCCGTACGGGCTGCGCAGCCTCTCCCGGGCGCACCAGGACGAGCCGTTCACGGTCGAGCTCGGCGGCACCGACTTCGCCGTCGGCTACGAGCCGGCCGAATCGCGCACCGGGCTCTTCGGGGGCAACTCCAACTGGCGCGGGCCGGTCTGGTTTCCGGTCAACTACCTCATCATCGACGGCCTGCGCCGCTTCGCCGAGTTCTACGGCGACGACCTGATGGTGGAGTACCCGACCGGTTCGGCGCAGAAGCACACCATGACTGAGATCGTCGACGACCTGTCCCGCCGGCTGGTGAACCTCTTCCTCGACGACGCCGACGGCCGGCGCCCGCTCTTCGGCGACGTCGAGCTGTTCCAGCGCGACCAGGAGTGGCACCACCTGCTGCCGGTCCCCGAGTTCTTCCACGGCGACACCGGCGCGGGTCTGGGCGCCTCGCACCAGACCGGCTGGACGGCGCTGGTGGCCGATCTGATCATCGCGCTCAACCAGCGCCGGCTTCCCGGCTCCGACTAGGGCGTGTCTTTCTGACCTTAGGCGCCGTTTCGCAGTGCGCCTACCGTTGCCGGGGCCAGCCCTTGGCGGCGTTGCCGGTGTGTCACGCGGAAAACCTGACCCGGCCGCAGCTCGATAATGATCCGGCATGACCATGCAACGTCGGAATAATCATGCCGGATCATCATTTCGGCCTCGACGAGGGCGCGCTCGGCTAGCTGATCCTGGGTGTCGCCGCCGGTCCTCATCGATAAGGGTGGGTTGGTACCGTGGGTCAGGATCCAGTGATCCGACCGCCGAGAAGTCTGAACCGCCGCAGCATTTCGTCAAACGAACTCAGGCTGGGACCACTAGTGAGTCCGCCACAATCGCCGCGCCGGCAATGGCGGAGTCACGGCGGTTCGAGCGAGCCATGCCGCGCGACAGTATGACGAGCACCCTGGGATTGCCGGGCCCTAACTTGACGACTAAGGAGGATTGTAATCCAGTGTGGACAGTAAGGACGTCGATCACTTCGCGCCGAGGATCTCCTCGAGGAGGAACTGGACCCTGGGCGGGATAGTGCGGCCCGGGTAAACCGACTCGAGGAGTTCCAAGCCTTCGGTCACGGTGGTGAAGCCGCAAAGTCGGTAGAGAACCACGATGTCGTCGATGTCGGTGTCTCGTGCTGCCAGCAGTTTCATCGCGAGGAGGTATTGCGGCGACGCGACGTCGACCCGAAGGTTGTCCGTTTCGAGGACGGGCCGGGCCTGTGGGTCGTCGCCAGGGAGGAATCCTTTGACGGCGTCGTTGAGCCAGTCGTCGGGCAAGCTGTACTCGGCCGCGACGGCGACAGCCGCAGCGTAGACCGCATCCTTGGGCTGGAATACCGCGTCCAGATCGCGGGTGGCCCGTCGGGCATCGTACGCCAGCGCCATCGCGGCACCACCGACGAGGAAGATCTCGGCCCGAGTGCCGCGCCGCTGCAGCTCCTCGGAGAGTGCTTCAAGGAGGCACGTGATCTGTTCGCGGTCGAGAAGGTTCACACCCGCTCCAGGGCCGAGCTGGTGAGGAACACTCCTCGTTTACGGAAGGCGAGTGGCGACTCGACCAATGCCATGGCGTGCCAGGAGCTCAGTCCAGATACGAACCACCATGGGCGGGCGTACCGGTTGTCGTCAAAGGCCCAGAGCGGAGGAGTCCAGCCGTCTCGGCGGGCCAGATGCTCGGCCAGCCCGGCCAGC
>JBLNGJ010000673.1:0-5190 GCA_050264675.1 Micromonosporaceae bacterium | reverse complement strand
CCCAGGCGATCGAACGCTTCGGCAATGCGGTGCGCCCGAGCTACGGCATGAGCGAGGCCACGTTCATCACCGCGTACAACAACTTCGGTCACGACCCGGACCACCCACAGCGGCTCGCCTCATGCGGACTGCCCTACGCCGACACCCAGATCGAGATCCGCGACGATGACGACCGCGTGCTGCCGGCCGGCGAGGTCGGCGAGGTGTGGGTGAAGGCCGGCCTGATGATGGCCGGGTACTGGGGCGACCCGGAGCTCACCCAGCAGACGCTGGTGGACGGTTGGCTGCGCACCGGCGACGTCGGCTACCTCGACGCCGACGGCTATGTCTACCTGGTCGACCGGCTCAAAGATATGATCATCACCGGCTACAGCGCGACCAACGTGTACTGCCGCCCGGTCGAGGACGCGCTCAACGCACACCCCGACGTGCGGGCCGCCGCGGTGATCGGGGTGCCCGACCCCACGATCGGCGAGCTCGTGCACGCCTACGTGGTGGTGGCCCCGGACGCATCGGCCACGCCGGCCGACATCCGCACGTTCGTCATCGGTCAGCTCAACGAACTCTGGGCGCCTCGCGAGGTGGAGTTCGTCGACTCACTGCCACTGACCGCGATGGGGAAGGTCGACAAGAAGGCGCTGCGCGCCCGCTACGCCGCCCGCTGATCAGGCGTCCAGTGCGGGTGGCGGCCGAGGTATCCGACCAGCCGCTGGTAGGTCGGCGCATCCGCGGGCACGTCGACCTTCTCACCGAACGCCTTGTCGGGCCGGTGGTACGGCCAACGCAGCGCGATGCGCAACGCCTCGGCCGAAAGTTCCTCGTCCAGCTGGCCGGGTGAGCCGATGCTGCGGGCCACGTCCCAGCCGTGCACGAGGAAGTCGACGAAGTGCATGCTGATCGCCGTCGGCGCGGCGAACACGCCGTAGCCGTAGACCTCAAGCTTGCGGTCCAGCACACCGGGCGCCCCGAACGCGGCGGTCAGCTCGGCGGCCGAGTCCCGGTAAGCCTGGCGCGGATCGTCGCCGAGCGAGGCGTCCTCCCACACGCTGCGCTGCGCCGGCTCGCCGCGCGCGGCCGCCGCGAAGCCATGGTTGTGGCTGATCATGTGGCGCAGCAGCACCTCGAGCGTCCAGCCGGCGCACGGCGTCGGCCGGGCCAGGTCGTCGGGCCCGACCGCGGCGATGAACCCGCCGGCCAGGTCCAGGGCGCGACGGTCGGCGTCCCGCAGATCCATGGCGAAGCCCTTCGGCTCAGCGGCCGCTCTTGAACACCTCGCGGGTGACGGTGGCGAGCTGGTCGCGGTTGGGTTGGCAGGCGAGGTCGAGCTCGAGCGCGAACGGAAGCACCGCCCCGTCCGGCCGGGTGACCCGCCGGGGTGGTGCCACCAGGTGCATCTCCTCGGCCGCGGTGGCCAGGATCTCCGCCGCGATGCCGCACGAGCGGTTGGAGTCGTCGATGACCACGAGCCGGCCGGTCTTCGCCAGCGAGGCGGCCAGTCCCGGCCAGTCGAACGGGTAGAGCGTACGGGGATCGAAGACCTCGACCGAGATCTCACTGCTGAGCTCCTCGGCGACCGCCAGGGCGTCCTGCACCAGGTGCCCGACCGCGACCAAGGTCACGTCAGTTCCGCTGCGGTGCACCCGGCCGACGCCCAGCGGCACCGCAACCAGCTCGGCGAAGTCGATGTCTTCCCGCACTCCCAATGCCGCCGACGGCGCGAACACCACCACCGGGTCATCGTCGCGGATCGCCGAGACGAGCAGACCGTAGGCGTCCGACGGGGTCGCCGGCACCACCGTCTTCACCCCGACATGGGCGAAGAGGCTGTACGGGTGGTCGGAGTGCTGCCCGGCCCAGCCGGTGCGCGATCCGGAGCCGGGCACCAGGTAGGTCACCGGCACGCTCGCCTGCCCGCCGGTCATCAACGAGAACTTGTGGGCCTGGTTGGCGATCTGCTCGAAGACCAGGAAGAGCAGTGACGGAATCTGGTACTCGATGAGCGGGCGCAGCCCGGCCAGGGCGGCTCCGGTGGCGAAGCTGGTGAAAGCCTGCTCGGAGATCGGCGTATCGACGACGCGCTGTGGGCCGAACTTAGCCAGCAGGCCGCTGGTGACGTTGGCCACGCCGACGCCGATGTCCTCGCCGAGCACGCACACGGCCGGATCGCGTTCCATCTCGTGGCCGACGGCCCGACTCAACGCCTTGAGGTAGGAGATCTTAGGCACCGCTCACCCCTGCTCGCACCCGAAGTCCGGTCCCGTAAAGGTAATCCAGCGCGTCCGAGATGACCGGCTTCGGGCTCGTCACGGCGAACTGCACCGCCTCGTCGAGCAGCGTCTCGATCTCGGCGTCGATCGCGTCGCGCCGCTCCGGCGGGATCCGTCCACCTTGGATCTCCACCGGGTCACGGGAGCGGCCCCGGGCGACCTCCTCCTCGTCGCGGTAGCGCAGACGCACCCGGTGCTCGAACGTGTGGTGCGCGTCGAACCGGTAGGTGTGGCACTCCAGGAAGCCGGGGCCGCCGCCGGCCCGGGCCCGGTCGACGGCCCGGCCGGCCGCGGCGAGGACCGCCTCGGCGTCCATTCCATCGACGGACTCGGCCGGGATGCCGAACGCGGCCGCCCGGCCCATGATGCTGCCGGCGACCGAGCGTTCGGTGGGCATGGTCGTGGCGTACCCGTTGTTCTCGCACACGAAGACCACCGGCACCTGCCAGAGCGAGGCGAGGTTGAACGTTTCGAGCAGCACGCCCTGGCTCACCGCACCATCGCCGAAGAAGCTCACCGAGACCCGGTCGACACCGAGCCGCGCGCTGGCCCAGGCCGCGCCGGTGACGATCGCGCCGTTCGCGCCGACGATCGCGTTGGCCCCGTAGATGCCGAGGCTGAAGTCGGCGGCGTGCATCGAGCCGCCGCGGCCGCGGTTGAGGCCGGTGGTGCGCCCGCACAGTTCGGCCATCATCTTGGCCGGGTCCGCGCCCTTGGCGAGCACATGGCCGTGGCCGCGGTGGGTGCTGGCGATGATGTCGTCCGGGCGTAGCGCCACGCAGACGCCGGCGGCGATCGCCTCCTCGCCCAGATAGGGGTGGATGCCCCCAACGATGTCGCCGGACCGCACGAGGGCGATGGCGCGCTCCTCGAAGCGGCGGATGAGCCGGACCATGCGGTACAGGCTCGCGGAGACCTCGGTCGGGTCGGCCGTGGGTTCGGCCAACGCATGCTCCCTTCGGGTCGTGCGGGTGGGCGGATCAAGCCGAGACTACGTGGGTATGGCCTCGATGACCGCGCTCGTCGGCTGGCCGGCGGCCCGGCGCAGGGCGAGCACCGAGAAGCCGGCCTTGACCAGCAGCTCGCGGTACTCGCCGTCGGTGCGATCGCGGCCCTCGAGCGTGACCAGCATGAGCAGGTCACCGAGTCCGGCGCCCGCGGCGGGTTCGCCCACCTCGGGCAGCAGGTTCTCCAGGACGAACAGGCGCGCCCCGGGCCGCATCGCGGTGTGGACGCGACGCAACAGCTCGACCGCGTGCTCGTCGGTCCAGTTATGCAGCACGCGGGCCAGCACGTAGGCATCGCCGCCGGCCGGCACCGAGTCGAAGAAGTCACCTTCGACGAACTCGACCCGGTCGGCGAGGTCGGCGCCGGCGAGCCGGGCGCGAGCCCGCTGCAGCGCGTCCGGGCGCTCGAACAGCACCGCCCGCATCCGCGGGTGGGTGGTGAGCACGTCGACGAGCAACGCCCCGTCACCCCCGCCGACGTCGACGAGGGTGTCGACGCCGGTGAAGTCGCATGTGGACAGAGAAGGAAGGACGCCCTGGTCGCCCATCGCCTGGTTGAACGTTCGGGCCGCTTCGGGGTTGGCGTCGAGGTAGCGGTAGAACGTCGTGCCGTAGACCTGCTCGAAGGCCGGCCCGCCGGTCCGGACCGTATGCATGATCTCGGCGAAGGAGCGGAAGACCTCTTCGCCGTGCATGAGCGCGATGAGGTACGCCGAGCCCGCCGCGTCGGTGCGCAGCAGCTCGCTCACCGGGTTGTGCGCGAACGTCCGCCCCGCCGGCTGCCGGAAGATCCCCGACGCGGCCAACGCGCGCAGGAGCCGGTAGAGCGCACCGGCGTCGGCGCCACTGGCCGCCGCGAGGTCGTCGACCGTCCGCGGTCCCTCGGCCAGGAGGTCGGGCACGCCCACTTTGACCACCGCGTAACAGGCCTGGGCGAGCCAGCTGCCGGAGAGCACACCGAGCAGCTTGCGGTGGGCGAAGCCCGCCCGGTCGGCGCCCCCGGCTCGAGGGGCGCCCATCTGCTCGTCGTTGCTGGCCATGCGTTCTCCGGCGGTGGGTGGTCGAGGCGGTGCGCGCGGTTCAGCCGCGGTCGGGGCCGGTCAGCCGCCAGAGGACCGGGCAGTACTCGGGGTCGGAGTAGTCGGGACGCCCATCGGCGGTCGCGCGCACGAGCTCGTCGTGGTTGTAGTGCACGGAGCTGCCGTCGGAGAGGGTGTACGGGCGGTGGGTGTTCTCGCCGTCCTGCAGGTGGAACGAGATGGCCCGGCGCGGACGGTCGGTCCGGTTGGCCCCGCTGCCGTGATAGATGCGGCAGTGGTGGAAGCTCACATGCCCCTTGGGAATGACCATGGGAACCTTGCGCACCTCGACGCCGTTGAAGGCGGCGTTCTCGACGAGCATGCGCTCCAGGTCCTCGTTGTCGCGCTCGGCGAAGTGCTTGGCGGTGGTGTCGTTGTTGCCGATCTCCCGCCACCGGTGGCTGCCCTCGACCATCGTGATGGTGCCCATCTCCTCACCGCAGTCGTGGAACGGAATAAACGCGGTGAGCATGCGCTCGGAGGTGCAGTTCGCCCAGTAGTGCCGGTCGAAGTGCCAGGGCACGATGTTGGACGGCTCATCCGGGTTCGGTGGCTTGTAGATCAGGGTCGACTGCCACACCCGGATCTCGCCCGCCTCGGCCAGCCGGGCGGCGACGGCGCCGAGGACCGGCTTGTACAGGATGCGGGCGATCGCATCGCACTCGTAGTGGATGTAGTCGTTGTGCCGCTGCACCGCACCCTTTTCCGGCTGCCAGTAGGCCAACCGGGCGGGCCGCCGGGGCAGGCTGCGGTCGCGCTCGCCGGCGTAGAAGCGCTCGCTGGCATCGACCAGCTCGTCGACTTCGGCGTCGGTGAAGATCTTGCGCGTGAGATAGT
>JBLNGJ010000672.1:0-8825 GCA_050264675.1 Micromonosporaceae bacterium | reverse complement strand
AGTTGGCCGTGTCGAACAGCGTGATGCCGTGCTCCCGGGCGGCATCCATCAACGCGAACGCGGTCGCCTCGTCGTCCCCGCGGCCGAACAGCTGCGGCGCCGAGCCGATGCCGCCGAAGTTACCGCCGCCCAGCGCGAGCACCGACACCCGCAGGTCGGTGCCGGCAAGTCGCGCGTACCGCATAGCCACCACCTCCGGACTACTCCAGCTCGATGTGTTGGCCGAGCTGACAGCGCCGAGCCGGCACCGGTACGGATAGCGATGATCGCCCATCACCTTCCCTCCCCACCGAACCATGCACAGCCATACCTGCATATCGACAACAGTCCACCAACACCCACACCACACACTCGATTCCATGACGACAGTGCGCCCACCGATCCGGCCAACCCATAGCGATCGACGTGCCATTCCGCGACTGCTACGAAAAATTTGGCGACACACCCACCTGCTAGCGAAGCATCGCCAGACAGCTGGCCTGGATGGCACCAGATCCCGGCACAGCGACGTCGACGTTCCAATATCGCTCTTGTGGCGCTGACCCACGGCAGGGCCACCGGCAAAACGCCACAATCACCGGCAGGAGCGCCGCCCGGGCACAAGAATCCGGCCGCGGAACGGTTCCTTATGGCGTACGGTCCCGTCGCGAGGGGGCAAACCACCAAGCGACCTAGCAGCCCGCAAGATTGGCTTTCAGAGGAGTAGCGACGCGTAGAGTTTCATTGGCACTGATCTCGGTCATCACAGTTACGCTGACGACAGTTGCCATCTCGCCAGCGCCTGTCACGCATTTTGCGGAGTGAGACTTTGGCTGCCGGTTAACACCAGTCAATAACCACATGGGAGCCCGATCTGGTCCAACACTTTCGGCGAACCTTTGCACCCTACGAGACCGGCTCGAGGACTTCGACGGCCCCTAGGCCGCGCAGCCGCCGCATAATCCACAGAGGACATATGGAAATGCCGGAGTGCTCCGCCCCAGTCGAGCCCATCGGACAACTAGCTTCTGGACTCAAGGCGACCGATGGGGCAGCTTTGCGGTTCGCGATCCTGGGGCCGATGCAGGTGAGTGCGGACGTGCACACCGTGCCGCTGATTCCCTTTAAGCAGCGGGTCGTTCTCGGTCTGCTGCTGTGCCGAGCCAACCGGGTGGTGCCAGTATCCGACCTGCACGACGCGTTATGGGGCGATGCGGCCCCACCGACGGCGGTCAAGATTATTCAGGTGTACGTATCCGCGCTGCGCCGGCTGGCCAGCCCGCCGTTAGAGCTCCTGCACACACCACCGGGTTACACGCTACGCATCGAGTCCGACCAGCTCGACGCGCTGCAGTTCCGCGAACTCGTCCGGGCCGGACGTCGCGCGCGGCGCAGCGAAGATATCGAGGCCGCCGGCGAGCTGCTCGACCGGGCGTTGGCCCTGTGGTGCGGTCCAGTCTTGCCCGAACTGGCCGGCGTGGCCCGACTCGCCACCGAGGCTCGACGCCTGCGGGAGGACTACCTCGGCGTATACGAGGACTGGGCCGAGGCGCAACTGTCCCTGGGCCAGCCAGCACGGGTGTTGGACGGAGTGGACGAGCTGACCATCGCCCACCCGTTCCGCGAACGGCTGCGCCACTCGCAGATGCTGGCGCTTTACCGGTGTGGTCGCCGGGCTGAAGCGCTGGCCCAGTTCGACACGCTGCGTCAAGCGATCGCCCGAGAGTTGGGCCTAGAGCCGAGTCCGGTGCTCCAGCGACTGTACGACGCCATTCTGGCGGCGGACCCGGGTCTGGATCCGTCGAACGCCGGCTGGAGTTCCGCGAGGGCCAGCGGTGGCGCCGATGCCGACAGCTGCTACCTGCCCCCGGATGTCCCCGACTTTACCGGCCGCATGGAACAGGTCGACACCGTGTTGGAGATCCTCCAGGGCAAGGGCGGACACCCAGTGATTGGCATCACGGGGGGCATCGGCGTCGGCAAGACGGCGCTGGCCGTCCACTGCGCCCACCGGGCGGGCGCGCAGCAGTTCCCCGACGGCCGGGTTTTGGTATGCCTGCGATCCGCTGATGGGCAGGCCCGCTCGGAAACCGATGTGATCGCCGACCTGCTGACCGGATTGGGGGCGGCGGCCCGCTCGGAACAACCGCGGACTCACGCCGCGACGCTGCGGGCGGCAGTAGCCGGCCGACGGGTCCTGTTCCTGCTCGACGATGCGGTGACCGAGGCGCAGGTTCGTGCGATCCAGGCTGCCGCCGGGCCGGTCGGAATCCTGGTCACCAGTCGGCGGCATCTGTCCGGCCTGGAGTCCACCCGGCACGTATGCCTGGATCCGATGTCCGACGCCGAGGCGACGACCCTACTGGGGCGCATCGTCGGAGCCGAGCGCCTCGCGACCGAGCCGGACGCGGCCGACCGCATCATCCGGGCTTGCTCCGGACTTCCGCTACTGGTCCGGATCATCGGCGCCAAACTGTCGGCCCTGCGCCACCTGAGCCTGATCCGCTACGCCGAGCGGTTGGACCACGAGGGCGAACTGCTCGACGAACTGGTGGCCGGCGATCTGCACGTGCGGCCGCGACTGGCGGCCGCATATCGAGACCTCACCCCGGCCGACCGGGTCGTCCTGCGGGGGTTGGCCGCCCTCGCGGGGCCGGCCGTCACGGCCGTGCAGGTCGCGGTCGCGCTCCAAACCGAGGTCACGGCGACGGAGCGCGCCATCGAGCGGTTGGTCGAATCGCACGTAGCCCAAGCCCACGTCGACCGGACCACGCCGACTTACGACCCGCGTTACACGCTAGCGCCGTTGATGCGATCATTCGTCCACTGCGACGTTAACCTGACCACACTGGACGATGTTGCCGACCGCCCACTGTGACTCAATCGGTACGGACCGTCCACCATGGCCTCGACGAGCCACCCTCATCGGCCGCGCCGCCGAGGTTCAGCTGCGCGGCAAAGAAGCTCAGCGTGTCCGCGATTAGGCCGACCTCCCGTTTCACACCGCGCAGGCCGTGACCGACTTCGCTCTCGGTCCGGATCAGCACCGGCCGGTCGCCGCTGGACGCGTGCTGCAGGGCGGCGCACAGCTTACGCGCATGCATCGGGTCCACCCGGGTGTCCGCGTCGAAGACCGTGAACAGTACGGCCGGGTACGCCGTGGCGTCCCGAACGTGGTGGTACGGCGAGTACGACAGCAACCACTCGAACTCAACTGGATCGGTGGCTGAGCCGTACTCGGCCCGCCAAGACGGCCCAAGCCCGGACAGCTCGTAACGGACCATGTCCAGTAACGGTGCGCTGCAGACCGCCGCCGACCACCGGCCTGGATGCTGGGTCAGCGCCGCTCCGATCAGCAGCCCGCCGTTTGACCCGCCCAAGATGCCTAGTTGCTCAGTGGTTGTCCAGCCGTTGTCTGTCAGCCAGTCAGCCGCGGCGGCGAAATCGTCGAAGCAGTTCTGCTTCTGCCCGCGCATGCCCGCCCGGTGCCAGCGCTCGCCTTCCTCGCTGCCGCCACGGATCTGCGCATCGGCGAATACACCGCCTGCCTCGACCCAGGCCAGCGCCAGGGGCAGGTACTCCGGAGCGGTCGGGACACCAAAGCCGCCGTAGGCCGTGAGGATGGTCGAACGCGGCCGGTCGGCCACCCCTCGCGGGGAGAGGACAAACATGCGCACGGGCGTGCCATCCATCGATCGATATTTGACGTGACGCACCTGCACGATAGGCACCGCCGGCCGGGCCGGCTTACCCCACACCTGCAGCTCACCGCTGCGCGCGTCGTAGCGGTACACCGTGCGCGGGGTGGTGAAATCTGCGTAAGTGAACCAGGCCTCGTGGCCACCCTCGATCCGGTCCACCACGTGCTCGACCCGACCAAGCCCAGGCAGCGGCACCTTGGCCAGCAGGGTCCCGTCGGTGCCGTCGTGCACGGTTATCTCGCTCACTGCGCTCCGGTTGCGCACGACGATGACACGCGGCCGGTCCAGCGCGTCGCCGTCCAGCACCGCGAAGTCGACCAGCACGGTGGGCGGCTCCTCGGCGGCAAGGTCGCGCCACGCACTGTCGGCCATCGCCGCCGCGGTGCTGACGGCCAGCCGGCCGAACTCTGCGTCCCGCTCGGTGAGCAGACAGAACTCGTCGTTCGGACCGGTGCCCCGGCGAAGATAGGGCACTGTTCGGACGTCCATACCTTGCTGCACCGCGCAAAAGTCCGGGTGCTCCGGCCCGGTTACGGACAGGTCGGCCAGCCAGAGGTCGTTGCGCCGCGCGGTACCGGCGGTGACGCTCACGCACAGCCAGCGCCCGTCCGCGGAGACAGTCACCCCGTAGTAGTCGGCCTTGTCCCGCCCGCTGCCGAAGATGAGCATGTCCCGGTCAGGATCAGTGCCGACGCGGTGCAGGTAGACCCGACGGTGGTAGTGCGCCTCATCGGGCGGCACCATCTCGGGCGGCAGCCGGCGCACGTAATAGAACGCATCTCCGCCGGGCAACCACGCCACTGGGGTGCGCCGCAGCCGCCCGATCGGTCCGTCCAGGGTCTGACCATTGTGGACGTCGAGAACGCGCAGCTGAACCTGTTCGTCCCCGCCGCACGCCAGTTGGTAGGCCAGTCGTTGCCCCTCTATCGACGGGTGCCAGGCTTCGAGTGTGGTGGTACCGGCCGGGTCGATGGCGAGTGGGTCGATCAGTTCGCGCACTTGCTCGTCGGGCTCCTGCACGTAGAGCACCGGCTGGTCCTGCCGGGCCCCCCGAACGGCGAAGAAGATCCGCTCGCCCCGCGGGCGCGGCAGGCTGACCGCGTCGAAGGACGCCAGGTCGACCAGCCGCGCCACCAGGTCGTCCCGACCGGCCCAGCCTTCGCACTCGCGCGCGAAGAGTCTGCGTTGGGCCGCCGACCAGGCGACCGTACGGGCGTCGTCGCGGTCCTCGAGCCAACGGTACGGGTCCGGCACTGACCGCCCGTGCATGACGTCAGTTCGGTCCAGCCGTGGTGCATCCGGGTAGACGTATCTGGTCATCTGGGCGCCACCGCCGCGGCGTGATGGTCCAGGTAGTCGCTGAGTGGGTGCTCGCGCAGCAACTGGTGCAGGCACTCGGCCAATACCTTCGCGTGCCGCTCAAGTTCCTCTGGCCCACCGGCCCGTGGTAGGTCCTCCCGCAACGGAGCCGCGTGCCGGGCAAACTCGGTCAGCCAACTCAGGTAGCTCAGGCCGGTGCGTCGCTGGAACCCGTAGCTCAGGTGGATGCTCGAACCTCCGGTGCCGCACACACCATGCCACCAGCCGCGAGGCACGTAAAGCACGTCACCGGCACGGAGCACCCCGGACCAGACCGGCTCGACCGGCCTCGTGTTGTCCGGATCGACGCTCGCGCTGATCGGGTGCAGCGTGCCCGGGCCATAGACGTCCCAATGCTTCTCTCCCTCGACCTGCACGGCCATCACGTCGATGACGTCCCAGTGGGGTTGGAAGGCCGGCGTGTCGCCCCGCGTTGCGTACAAGTTGGCCTGAACCAGTTCACCGCAGAGCGCGGACAGCTCGGCTGCCGTCTCGCCGATCGCGGGCAGCATCTCCTCGATGCCGTCGATGACCAGGGTGGCCCCTCCCGCCAGGACGGCGCGCAACCGAACCGGGTCGACTCGGGGATTGCTGGCCCGGCGCGGGTCGGAGTCGCAGTCCAGATAATGCACCGGGTTCACCTTGCGGCCCTGCGTGTGCACGACCTTCAGGTGTGGTGGGCCGAGCCGGTGCCAGCGCATCAGCTCCTCGATCGCGTCCCACGTGATCAGGCTCTCGGCGACGCCGTCAGGCAGGCGGCCATGCAGGCGTTGAACGCCCACACTGGACGCGAACCCGGTGGGGCCGCCCCACTGCTCAACCAACGTATCGAACATCGACGTCAACCTCCGTCCTTTGTGTACTGCCTAGGAATCCGGGCGTCCGCAACGCCGGCAGGCTGGCGAGGGTGATCGCGCCGGCGAGGACGGCGAGGACGAGCCAGGTGACCCGTGCCCCGGTCGCGCCAAGCAAGACACCGGTCAGCAACGGCCCGACCGCGGCGAAACCCAGCAGCATCAGATCGCCGGCGACCGCGACCCGGCCCTGCAGTTCGACCGGCGCGCCGACCAGCATCGCCTTGCCGACAACGATGCCCGCCGAGGGAGCGAGTAGGAAAGGCGCGGCCAGCACCGGTCCGACCAGCCACGGCGACGACGCCAGCGCCAGCACGCCCAACATCCCGGTCACCACCGCCCCGACCGCGCGGAACAGCCGGGCGGGTGCGAGCCGCCGGACTACTGTAGGTGCGATCACGGACCCGAGCACACCGCCGGCCCCGACCGCGGCCACGACCAGACCGATGCCGGTGCCGGGCACGCCCCGTCGCTCCGCTGTCACCACAATGGCCAGCACGGCCGAGCCCAGCACGGCGTTGATGACGCTGGCGAAGGCGAACATGCTGCGCAGATCCGACCGGGCGAGCAACCAGCGCACCCCCGCCAGCAACCGCGGGTCGGTCCACTCGGCCCGGGGTACGGGCCGCAGCGGCGTACGGATCCGCCAGATCTGCACCGCCGAGGCGAGGTAGGACCCGGCATCCACGGCAAACGGGACGAGCCGGCCGACGGTGAACAGCCAGCCGCCGAGTGCCGGGCCGAGCAGCGAGACGACCGCCACCCGCGCCTGGCTGCGGGCCATCGCGTCGGTGAGCTGCCCGGGCGGCACCAGGGCGCGCACAGCGATCGTCGCGGCCGGGGCGAAGGCCGCCGCGGCCGCGCCCTCCACGACTGCGACCGCCAGCAGGTGCACATAGCTTGACCCACCCAGCAGCGCGACGAGCGGGATTGTGCCCAGGGCCACCGCCCGCACGCCGTCGGCCCACAGCATCACCCGGCGCCGGTCGCACCGGTCGGCCAGCACCCCGGCCGGCAGCCGGCAGATCAGGCGAGCCACCAGCGACCCCGTCGCGATGCCGCCGGCCTGGGCGGGCGTCCCGCCCAGGGCGAGCACCAGCAGCGGAAAGGCCACCAGCGAGACCTGGGTACCTAGGTCCGAGGCGACCTGGCCGACCCAGTATCGACGGAAGTCGACGTTGTCCCTCAGCGGGCCGGACCTGGTCATGACGGCGGGGCAGTGAGCCGCCCGCGCGCGTGTAGGAAGTCGAGGACGCGGGCATCAAGCGCATCCCGGAACTCGGTCGTAGCGGCGGCGTCGGCCCGGCGATCGACATAGTCGCACGACACCCATCGGCCATCGACCTGATCGGCCGGCAGGTAGCCGGTGTCGGCGCGACCGACCTCCCAACCCGGCTTGCCGGCCGACGACCAGCAGCTGTATAGCGTGCCGTCGGCGTTGACCACGGCGCCCAGCCGGCCATCCCGCACGGTACAGGACTGGCAGGCCTCGTTGGCCTTCGGCCGGTAGATCCCGAACCCGAGCTCGACCGCCGCGACCGTCCAGCCGAACGCCTCCTCGGCCAGGTCGGCGCCGGGTCGCAACGCGCCCGAATAGCCGACACCCGCGTCGTAGAGGAGTGCGAAGTCGATGTGGCACCGGGCCGGGTCGACCCGTCGCGCGATCTGCTCCAGCAGGTCGGTGACCCGGTCGCGGTTGCGCTCGCTCACGTTGACCCGCAAGTCCCACCGCAGTCCGGTGGCCTCGGTGGCGGCGGCCATGTTAGCCAGGATCACGTCGAAGGTGCTGCCCCCGGTGCGAGTCACCCGGGTCGCATCGTGCGTCGTCCGGTCGCCGTCGAAGGTGATCTGGACCCGGCCGAGCCCGAGCTCGGCCAGCTCCCGAGCCAGGTCACGGGTCAGCAGCGTCCCGTTCGACGTCATTCTGGCCGTGGTGAGGCCGTGATCGGCGGCTAGTTCGAGCAGGTCGCGGCAGCCCTTCGGATTGAGCAGCGGCTCGCCACCGAAGAGGTGCAGATGCAACTGATCCAGACCAGATTCGGCCATCCGGTCGCTGGCGAAGCGCAGGATCCGGGCCGCGGTCGACCGGGTCAGCAGTGCTGCCCCGATCCGCGGTGGCCGGTGCCCGCCGGTGACATCGGGCCCGACGTTCTGGAAGCAGTACCCGCAGCCGAGGTTGCAGGTGGTGGCGGTCAGCACGGTCAACGCGTAGCCGACCCCGGATGGCCGGTTGTTCACGCCCGCGGAGTCGATCTGGCGGGCGACCTCGGGGCGGAGGTTACCCCGCTCGTCAACCGCCGCCGGACCGAGCCGCACCGGCTTGCTGGTGCCGAGATACCACCAACCATAAGCGCCCTTGAGCAACCGGGGAGTGTTCAGCACGGGCAGTGTCAGGCTCACCGCTATCTCCTCTATTACAGATCGACCGGTCAGTCGCCCTCCGCGCCCAGGCAGCGACGGCTCGGTCGGGCCTGAACGGGCCGCGACGCGGCGACGGTTCCGGCCGGCCGGATATCAACCAGAGCCGCCGCGCGATGCAGAGGTGCGGCAGCTCCGGCTGACGGTCACGACCGGCCGTGTCCGTTCTGTCAAAACGCTCTTCAGTCGGCGATTGCGTCGCTAGGAGCGCGCGGGGACAACCGTCTAGGGCGTTTGCCAGAGTCCGCACGTGTGCGGGGTGACTTCGCCGTCCTCCCAGTCGCTGTAGCTGAGCACCTCGAGAATGGCGGGCTCACGGTTCGTGTCTTGCATGGTCTTCCCTTTCTGTTGAAAGACTTGCGTGGACAGGCCGACGCTAGGGGTGAGGACTTCAGCACCGGTAAAGGACGGCTGCAGCGCCACAAAACTTTCATCCAGGCGCACAACACCGAAGTCGTCCCTTGTGGATGCAAAGGCGGCCCCTGATGCGTTGAGCGGGTCAACTCGCGATCGG
>JBLNGJ010000671.1:0-20455 GCA_050264675.1 Micromonosporaceae bacterium | reverse complement strand
GGCGACCGGGTCGACGTCGCGGACCGCATCGTCGAACATCTCCTGGAACGAGGGCGACGATGAGCCGGGCGTTCACCTTGTCCGGCGAAGTCACCGAGACCTACGCCGCTGGGCTACTGCGCGGGATGCTGGAGATCCCGTCCCCGTCCTACCAGGAGCGCGCGCTGGCCGACTTCCTGGCCGTGGCCCTGGCGGACCTGGGCTTCCGGACGCACATCGACGTGGTGGGCAACGTCATCGGCGTGATCGAGCGCGGCGACGGTCCGACACTGATGCTGCTGGGGCACCTGGACACGGTCCCCGGCCCGCTCCCGGTCCGCTCCGAGGACGGCAAGCTCTATGGCCGCGGCGCGGTCGATGCGAAGGGACCCCTCGCGGCGATGATCTGCGCCGCGGCCAGCGCGGTGGACTTCCCCGGCCGGATCATGGTGATCGGCGTCGTGGAGGAGGAGACCCCGTGCTCCCGTGGGGCGATGGCGATCCGGAGCACCCACGACCAGCCGGACGCGCTGATCATCGCCGAACCGAGCGGCTGGTCGAGCGTGGTACTCGGCTACAAAGGCAAGCTCGACCTGCGCTACACCGTCAAACTCCCGGCCACGCACCCGAGCAACCCAGCGCCGAAGGCATCCGATCTGGCCGTCGGCTGCTGGACCGCGCTGGTCGACCTGCTCGGGCCGGACGCGAGCCTGGGCGTGTTCGACCGACCGGGTGCGACGCTCTGCCAGCTCAACGCCGACCTGACCACGGCAACCGCCGACCTCAGCGTCCGTACCCCACCCGGTTTCGACACCGACGCGCTGGTGCGCGAGCTGCGTAACCGCCTGCCGACCGGCGACCTCAAGGTGCTGAACTCGGTGGCGGCCTGCCGGGTGGACCGGTCCACCCCGGTGGTCCATGCGTTGATGTCCGGCATCCGGCGCTTGCACGCCCAGCCGAGGCTGGTGGTGAAGACCGCCACATCCGATATGAACACTCTCGCCGAGGTCTGGAACATCCCGATGGCGACCTACGGCCCCGGCGACAGCCGGCTCGACCACGCCGATGCCGAGCACATCGTGTTGTCGGACTACCTGCGCGGCATCGACGTGCTGTCCGTCGCCATCTCGGAGCTGGCGCACCTGGCCGCCCACTCAGATGGCCAGGTGATCAGTACGTCGGTCCCGAAAGGACCCTCCGATGACCGGTGCGACGAACTTGAAGGGAGCCTCGCGTGAGTTCGGTGCAGGAAAGTATCGCAGTGGACAAAAAGCAGTCGCTGGCCGATATGTTGGCACGTGCACGCGTCAAGGTCACCGACGGTCCGCGTCCTCGGCAGGATCGCAACAACGTGCCACTGTCCTATTCGCAGAACACATTGTGGTTTGTGGACCGGCTGCAACCTGGTATGACGACCTACAATGTCGCGTTCGCGTTCCGGCTTGAAGGCGATCTGGATGCGGACGCTCTCACCGCGGCCTTCGCAAGCATCGTCATGCGCCACGAGGCGCTGCGAACCTACGTGCTCGTCGAGAACGACGAGTATTTCCAGGGAATTGTCGAGAGTCCTGACGTCGTCGTCGAGAGGTCGTACGCGCATTCCGAAGCTGAAGCCGACCGGATCATCGCCGAGCTTGCTGAGGCCAGGCTCACGTTGACGGAATTCCCGCTGTGGAGAGTACATCTGGTTACCGTGCGTAGTGATCTTCACTACTTCGGTTTGACCCTCCATCACATCATATTCGACGGGGTGTCGTCGGCGATCTTCTTCGACGAACTGGTGCAAGAGTACAACGCCCGGCGGGTCGGTGCGGTGCCGAACATAGAACCTCCGGCCGTCCAGTTCGCCGACTTCAGTGCGTGGCAGCGCAAGCGAATGCAAGCGGGGGCCTGGCAGGCCAGCGTGGACTACTGGTCGGAGACTCTGCGCGACGTCGAGGTCATGGACATTCCCGGCGACCGTCCGCTACCACCTGACGCGACCTACGCGGGCAGCTCGGAGACGAGCACCTGGGAGGGGCTCGCGGCCGGGGTCAACCGCCTCGCCCTGTCGCTGTCGACTACGCCGGCCACTGTCTACGCCACGGCGATGGCCTGTGTGTACCACCGGTACTCGGGATCTGAAGATGTCATCTTCGGGATGCCCAATGCGAATCGCGGGGAAATCGAATGCGAAAGAACTATCGGCTTCTTTATCAACATGCTACCGCTTCGTTGCCAGCTGAAGCCCGATGAGACATTCCAGGAGTGTCTCACTCGAGTTCAGCAGAGGCTGCGCGGCGCTCAGGCGCACGGATACCTTCCGCTTGAGGAGATTATTGCCAACACAAATGTTCAACGGGACTCCTCGCGATCGACGCTGTTCCAGTACACGCTGACGATAAATGAGTGGAGTGACCAGCTCCGGCACCTCGACGGAGTTTCCTTGGTCGATATCTTTCCGGAGACCACACGCGCGAAGTTCTTCCAGCAGTGGACGCTCAACCCAACAGGCGCTGGTGACCTTGACGTCAACACCGTGTTCAACACCGACATCTTCGATCTGGCGACAGTCCAAACCATGCAACGGGTTTTCGTCAGAATCCTGCGCCAATCGATCGCCCAGCCGGACGTCAATATGCGAGAGATGTGGGGCAACGATGAGGAGTCCCGCGGTGTGCAGGCCCGCCTCGGCGTCGGCACTGAGTCGCCGACGCCGACCGGCAACGTTTTTACACACTTTTGCCAGGTCGTCAACGACCGCGAACACCACGTGGCGGTCAGTACTCCCAAGGAGCAGCTGACCTACGGACAGTTGCGGCAGCGGGTGGACCGGATCCGAGTCCACCTGGGTGCGGCCGGCATTGGCGCCGGCAGTCGGGTGGGCGTCGCGCTCGAACCGTCAGCCGACTTCCCGGCGGCCGTCCTGGCGCTCATGGCGCTGGGAGCTGTTTACGTCCCGATCGACGCGATGAACCCACGCGGCCGGATCGAGGCGATCATCGACAACGCTGACCTGCACCGCGTGATTTGCGACTCGACAACGGCGGGGATTTCGCCCGCGTTGGAGTGTCCGTTGCCGGCCGATGTCCCGGTGCCGCCGGACCTGCCTGAAGTATCACGCGGCGATGACGCGGCCGCGTACCTGATGTACACCTCAGGAAGCACGGGGACGCCCAAAGGCGTGCTCATCAGCCACAACAACATACTTGGGTTCATCCAGAACGTTCAGACGCTATTCGAGCTGGTGCCAGAGGACCGTGTCCTGGGTTACGCGTCCTGCGGTTTTGACGTCTCGATCTTTGAGATGTTCGGTGCGTTGCTGAGTGGCGCGTCACTTCATCTTGTGCCGTCCACGATGCGGCTGAGCATGCCAGATGTTCAGCAGTTCCTGGAAGATCGTCACATCACAGTGACTGACTTGCCCCCGTCGGTAATGAAGTTGCTCGATCCGGCTCGCTTGGACAACTTACGCATTGTGTTCGTCGGAGGCGAGGCATTCTCCCACGAGCTCGTGCGGGCGTGGGGCAAGGGTCGTCGCATATTCAACGGATACGGCGTCACTGAGTGCACGGTCACCCAAGTCGTCGAAGAGCTGGCTGAGCCACTGCCGGCGGGCGCCCTGCCCATCGGCGGTCCGATGGACAACCACGTGGCGTATGTGCTGGACGAACGCAATAGGCCGGTGCCACCGGGCGTCATCGGGCAGTTGGCACTGGGCGGGGTCGGGTTGACGTCGGGCTATTGGAACCGGGACGAGGATAACCGGCAGAAGTTCATCCCCGATCCGATCAGAACCGACCCAACGGCGCGGGTCTACCTGACCGGTGACCTGGTGCGGCACAACGGTGACGGTCGTCTGGTGTACGTCGGGCGGCGTGACCGGCAGGTCAAGATCAATGGCGTGCGGATCGAAATCGGCGAAATCGAGAGCGTGATCCGCGCCGCCGACGGAATTAAGAACGTCTACGTAGAAGTCCGGCCGGACGGTGATCAGAAGAGGGTTGTGGCCTACTGCGCGACCGGAGCAGCCCCCGCCATCTCCGAGGCGGCACTTCGGGAACACTGCCGCAAGCGCCTCGTGTCCACGATGCGGCCCAGCAGCTTCGTGATGATGGACGAACTGCCGCTCAACGCCAGTGGAAAGATCGACGAGCGAGCGTTGCCCGCCGCCGATTTCGTCGCCGAATCCAAACCTGCGGAACAACTCAACGACATCGAACGAAGCATGCTGACCGAGGCGTTCGGGCCGATCCTCGGCCGCACCGACTTTTCCAAGACCGCCAGCTTCTTCGATCTGGGTGGGACCAGTCTCCAAGCCGTTCAGTTGATGTCGAAGATCAAGAAGCTCTTCGCCACGACGATCTCCCTTGTCGTGTTCTTCAACGATTCAAGTGTGCAAAGCATGGCATTGGAGGTTGAGCGTTCCCGACTGGCCAGCCTGTCCGCCGAGGAGCTTGCGAAGGCCATCGAGCAGATGACCGAAGAAGACGTGGCCCGACTTCTGGCCAGCGAGTAGGCGGATATGGACCACACCATCAAGGCCGGCGGCACGCATGACGACGGTAAGCGCCTCAGCACCTATCTCAGTACGAGGTCGACGGTGGCAGGCGGGTCGAGCCTCATCGAGATAGGCCAGGCGGCGTGTTCCGAGCGGGTCCTCCTGTTCGCGCACCCGGTCGGTGGCAGCCTCCTTGCCTATCAACCGTTGGCTCGGAGGTTCCCCGAATATCGGTGCTTCGGACTAGAAGCGTCGTTGGACACGCTCGTCGACGGCGGGCCGGCAGCGTCGCTCCAGGACCTCGCGCGACGGTACCTGGCCGGTTTCGTCGATCACTGTCCCAAGGTCGATGTGGTGTGCGGCTGGTCGTTCGGCGGCGCTCTCGCCTGGGAGATCGCCTGTTTGTTGACTCGACGGGGAGACCGCCCGAAGGTGGTCTTGATCGACTCGACGTGGCCGTTTCGGGAATATGTGGAACCCACGCCGACCGAAGAACTGCAGGGGTTTGTCGGCGACGCACTGAGGTCGAGTGGACATGACGGAGGGTTGCTGGCGGACTCGCCGTCGCAGGCCGCCGAGATTCTGGGCATCGACATGGAGACATTTTCCGAACGCTTTGAGATCTTCGCACACAACAGCCGCCTTATCGGCCAGTGGCGGCCCACGTCAGGGGCGCTTGACGTTATCTCGATTCGCGCCGCGGAGTCCTCCAAGTCAGACTGGCGGAAAATGACGTCGGGCGACGTTGAGTTCCAAGATCTTCCCGGCGGACATTACGGCTTGCTCGGCGATGGTGAGAACCTCGCCACAATCGAAAAGCTCATCCGGAGCAGCCTTCCCGCCACGGGCCTCGCCTTGAACACGCACAAGGATGACAAGGGTGATGCGCTCGATCTGCACGCGTCGTTGAAAGAGCTTGTTGACACGCCCCGTTGGCGTGACCTCGTGATCCGATCCAGGCGGATGGATGCGGAAGCCCTTACCGAGGCGTACCGGGAACTTGGCCGGCGGGGTCTGCTCACACCGGACTGGCCGCGTGAGTTCGGTGGGTTGGGAACACCTACGCGCGTGGGTATCGAGCTGTTCGAGCAGTTCATCTCGACCGGCCTGCCCGACCTCGTGTACGCGCTCACCGTGCAGATCGTCGGCTACTTCATACTGAAGTCCGGTTCGGACCGGCTGAAGCGCGACCTGCTCCCGCGCATCAGCCGGGGCGAGGAGTTCGCCACCGTGCTCTATAGCGAGCCACGTGCCGGAAGCGATCTCGCCGCACTTCGCACGCGGGCGGAACGTCGTGGCGACGGTTATGTCCTCAACGGTGTCAAGGTGTTCAGTATCTACAGCGACATCGCGGGTTCCGCACTGGTGGCCGCGCGCACCGGACAAGGGGGACACAGGTACGACGGCATCACCCTCTTCGTCATCGACATGACGGCTGACGGCGTGACCGTCGAGCTCGTCGAGACGATTCAGCGGGAGCGCATGTGCCGAGTGAGCCTTCGCGACGTTGAGGTCGAGAGTTGGCGACGGGTGGGTGAGGATGGTCGTGGGTGGGCTTTGCTCGACGGCGCCCTGGCCATCGAACGCACCGGTATCGACCACGTCGTCAGGGCGGCACGATGGTTGACGGCACTACGCGAGGCGACTGCCCAACCCGATGACCTTCAGCTGCTCGAAGGGCAAGTCGAATGCGCCACGACGGTGGCCCGCGCAGCCACTGAGGTGTTCCTGCGCGCCGATGTCAGAGCGACCGATACCGCCGTTGCCAAGTTGTACACAAGTGAGACCTGTCAGCAGGTCGGGCACGAGATTCTCCGTCGCTGGAGAACACTCGCGCATCGACCCGATTATGATCATCTCGTCTACGAGGAACTGTTCTCCGGGCTTACCGAGTCGCCCGGACTCACCTTGTCGGCCGGCTCGTCAGAGATAATGCTGTCCACCATCGGCGTAGACCTCAAGGAGGAGTACTCCCGCCGCTGTCTGGAGATTCTTCATCGCTTCGGGGGAGAGCTCGTCGACACCCTCGTCGAAGTCCTCGAACCGGTTGGCGCTCGCATCAGGGCGGAGCCCTTGTTCGCCTACTCACTGGCGCGCCGTACCGCATTGGCGAATACATTGGCCGAACTGGGTTTCGACCGCGTGGAGCGACCCGACGACGAGGGCGGTCTCGGCCTTGGTCTCACCATCGGCTGCGCGATCAGCCTGAGCATGGGGTACCTCGGTTACGAGAACGGCTACCAACCGTGCCCGCTCTCGGGTCACGTCGCCGGGGAGGGTAAGGACGATTGTCACAGCCGTCTCGAATCTCACGAATGCCGGGTACGCCATGCGGCGTACGTGCTGGGACTCGGCATCGGACTGTTCCGAACCGCCTGGGAGCACGCATCCACCCGTGAGCAGTTCGGTCGGCGTCTGGTCGACCTCGACGCGTTAATGTTCCCGCTCATTCGTTCTTATGCGGAGATGCATGCTTTGAGCACACGTCTATACGAGATCGCGAACAACGTGACGGACCTGGATGAGGGGGTTGTTCGGCGTTTCGAGATGGTCCAGCAGGACACGTTGGTGCGCGTCGTTCGCAGTTCGATGCAGGTTCTGGGCGCCCAAGGTATCACGGCGTGGTCGGTCGCGTCGCGCTTCTACATGAGATGTGCGGAGAACATCGGGCGGCTTGACCAACTGTCACACAAGGAGATGTTCTAATGCGAGTCGATCTCGATGCTCCTGGATCATCGGACGTGACTTCGCCCGAGATCTACGACGAGTCGCAATATTCGGCCCGGGACATGCACGTTGTGTGGCAACGAATGCGCGCAAGTGGCGGACTCCACCATCAGGAGACTCCCGATGGTCAGAGGTTCTTCGCGGCCATGCGTCACGCCGACGTCCGGGAGGTCCTGGGCGACCACACGACGTTCTCCTCGGCCTACAGCACAATGCTCAGTGTGCGCGGCGACGGGGATGCCGCGGCGGGGGCGGCGATCCATCTCACGGACCCGCCACTGCACTCTGAGCTCAAGCGCATCTTCACCCCGCTGATGACGGTGCCGGCGACCCAGCGCCTTCAGCAGGGGATCGAAGACCGTATGCGTGAGTTGTTCGAGATCGTCCGGGGCCGTGAGTCCTTCGACTTCTGTGCCGCCATGATCACCTTGCCTATGACGATCACGGGCGCGTTGATGGGGATTCCACCGAGCGAGTGGCCCGTCACGGGGCGGGCGACCGTTCGAGCGATGGGAGGAACGGACACGGTCGAGTTGGAGTACCAGCGTCGCCTCGACCTCTTCGAGGCACACACGACGATCATGACCGTTCTCGGGGAGGTTCTGGAAAATGATCCGCCGGGTGACTCGGTGATCGGTCGGTGTACGCAAACCGTCAGCGTTGTCAATGACCCGGAAAGGGATGTCCCACTGCTTAACGCGTACGCGTTCCTCATGGGCGCCAACCCGACGGTGCCCCAGACGATCAACCAGACGTTGATCCTGCTGGCCGGCGACGACGATCTGTGGTCGTGGTTCGCGGGCCAAGAGCGGACCGACCAGAGGTTCATCGACGAAGCGCTGCGGTGGGCCAGCCCGATAAACCACGTTTTGCGACGCACCACGGCGAACGCTACGCTCGCCGGAACTGAGGTTCAGGCGGGGTCGTTGGTCTCCGCCTGGGTCGCGTCGGCAAACCGGGATGAGGAGGTGTTCTCGGAACCGTTCAGGTTCATCCCCGACCGTTACCCAAACCAGCACTTGGCGTTCGGGCTCGGGGTGCACAGGTGTATCGGCCAGCATGTTGCCATCGCCGGCATGAAAACGTTCTTCGACCTTTGGCGGGAAAACGTGCGATCCGTGTCGCTTGCCGGTAAGCCCAGGCATCTCGTCTCGAACTTCTTGAACGGCGTCGTGAGTCTGCCACTGGAAGTCAGCTGGAAATAGGTCGGTGGACGTGCTCGGGTCGGTGGCCAAGACGCCTCGGAGGGTAGGACCTGTGAGTGACCTCGTGGCGACTGTGGTCGGCCCGGACGATTGGCCCACAGTGGACAACTTCTTCGGGCCGAAAGGGCTCGTGGAATACTGTTGGTGCCAGTACTTCAGGATGGAGTCGAAGGACTATTCCAGATGCCGCTCCGCGGCGCGCCGGGCCAAGCTCGCCGACTTGGTGAAGACCGGAGAAAGGGTAGGAGTCCTCGGTTCGGTCGACGGCGTTCCGGTCGGCTGGGTCGGCGTCGGTCCCCGCCTGGGCTTTCCGCGGTTGCTCAGGTCCCGCGCGGCGAAGTTGCTCAAGGGCGACGACCCGGCGCGCATCTGGTCCATCGTCTGCGTATACCTGGCGCGTGAGCATCGGCACCAGGGCCTGCTCAGAGTGCTTGTCAACCACGCGGTGGAATGGGCCCGAGACGAGAAGGCCGATCTGATTGAAGCATATCCCGAGGACGACCGGGATCCAGAGTCCGGATTCGATCCGTACAGCTTCCGCGGCAGGGTGAGCACATTCGAGGCCTGCGGATTTACCGTCGTCGAGCGCAGGCTGCAACATAGGGCGCTGATGCGCAAAGACCTCCGGTGACCGTCCACCGAAATGCTCGCGCCTGCGCCTGGCGACACCTCTCCCAATTACAGCGAACTGGGGCGAAGGAGTGCACATGAGCCTGGGGCGTAACTTCAACCGCCTGTGGATGTCGCAGGGCGTGTCGAACACGGCCGACGGCCTGGTGATCGCGGCCATGCCACTGCTCGCCGTGGCGGTGACTCGAGATCCTCTGCTCATCAGCGGGATGACCGTGGCGCAGTTTCTGCCGTGGTTGGTGTTCACGTTGCCGTCCGGGGCGCTCGCCGATCGCATGGACCGGCGCCTCATCATGGTCTGGGGGAACGCGGTCCGAGCGGTCGCTTTCGGTCTGCTGGTTCTCACGCTGGTCGCCGACCTGCACAGCATCGTCATCCTCTACCTGGCTGTGTTTCTCTCCGGCACAGCCGAGACAATGGTGGACAACGCGGCGCTGACAGTTCCTCCGCGCCTGGTCGAACGCAAGGACCTCGAGCGAGCGAACGGGCGCTTGTTCGCCGCCCAGTCAGCCATCAACACCTTCATCGGTCCCCCGGCCGGCGCCGCGCTCTTCGCGCTGTCGGCGTCGTTGGTGTTCTCCACCAGCGCCGGACTTTTCGCACTTGCCGCGCTGGCTCTGGTCACGCTGCCGCGGATGATGCCCACGGCCAGCGACATCAGCAATGCCCGGCACACTCCGGGCGAGGTCGTTCGCAGCATCAAAGCCGGCTGGTCCTACTTCTGGAACCACCGGCTGCTGCGTCGAGTGGCATTCATCTCCGCCTCGATCAACGGGTTCGGGGCCGCTACGGGCGGTCTGATCGTGCTCCAGGCGACCGGGCCACTCGGAGTGACGCCGGCATGGTGGGGCGTGTTCATCGCGGTACCGGCGGTCGGAGCCATTGTCGGCTCCTTGATCGCGGCGAAGGTGGTCCCGGCCGTCGGTGGGGGGCCGGTAACCTGGCTCGCGGCCCTCGTGCCCGCCGCCACGTACGCCGCACTCGGCCTCAGCACCAGTGTTATTCTCGTCGAGATCTTCCTATTCTGCAGCTCGGTGGCGACGGCATTGAACCAGATTGTGGTGAGCACGCTGCGGCAAGCCGCCGTACCCGACGAACTGCTGGGCCGGGTTACCGCCGCCTACCGCCTGATCGTGCTCGGCGTCGTGCCTGTGGGTGCGTTGCTGGGCGGAGCCTTGGCCCACTGGCGGGGAACGGAGACCACGTTCCTCGCCGCCAGCATCGGGTTGACGCTAGCCGCACTCGTGTTCGCTTCACGCGTGACGACGCGGGCACTTCGGGAAGCTGAGCAGGCTGATCACTCGGCAACGACCACTTCATCTCCCAGTCACGACCGAAACGGTTCCGGAACGGACGAGCTCGATGACGCTCACATTGTCACACACCACAATTGATGCGCGGGATCCCTACGCGCAAGCGCAGTGGTGGTGCGAACTGGCCGAGTTCTCCCCGCAAGACGGAGTGCGACCAGGCTCCGATGAGTGCTATGTCGTCACCAAACACGGGTACACGGTGCTTTTCGTTCTTGTTCCGGATGGCAAGACAGTGAAGAACCGCATGCATTTTTGCATGCGTCCCGAAGGTCGGACCCAGAATGAGGAAGTAGAACGCGCGATCGCCCTGGGTGCCACCATTGTTGCTGATTTTCGCAAGCGGAACGGGTGGGTGGTCATGGCTGACCCCGAGGGCAACGAGTTCTGCATTCTGTCCGGAAGTTGAGGCTCACGGTGTCCGGTTGATTCTGGTCTACGTGATCAACCGACGCCCCGCCCACGCCCACACACGTCACCAACCCGGCCGCGCTCCGTTGCGATCCGGGACTCGGGTCCGGTTTCGCCCGTCAAGCAGGAGCCGCCTCCGGTGTGCGGGGGGATCCTCGACGCGATCGAGGCGGTCGTCGTCCGCTCCGGCAGTCAACTGTTCGCTATTACCGACGTCGTTGCCCAGATAGCACGGCGCAGGACAAGTCTGCACCGTCGACCATCGGCACAATGGTCGGATCCGGGTCGAGTAGGCCGGCGTGTACCGGCGCGCACGACCAGACGAGCCGGCTCGCTATAACGACCGTGGAAATATTCACCGCGTTGCGCGCGTGTGGTTCGATAACAGATAGACGGCGGACAATGACGTCGAATGGCGCGCCGTTGCAGGATATGCCGTTCCGGATACCGGACAGCACCGGACATGGGAGGCCGTCGGTGCCATGGGACTCGGCGCTTGACCTGCTACAGCAGCTCTGTCTGGATCTGCGGCAACTCCGACTCCAAGCGGGCGGCCCCAGCCTGCGCGACCTTGCTGGCCGGCTGGGCATCGGCAAGAGCCAGCTGGGGTCGATCCTGTCTGGACAGATCCGGCAGCTGCCCGACTGGGACGTGGTCAAAGGACTGGTGGAAGCCGTCCGCAAGTACAGCGTCGATCGGGGGCGGCTGGGCCAGGTGTCGTTGACCACGGGCGTAGAGGAGTTCTGGCGACCCCGTTATGCGGTCGTGGAACACGCGTTTAGCTACCGGCAGATCCAGCGCTCCTGGAAATCGCGGGTTGCTGAACCGGCTCCGCCCGAGCCGGACAGGCCGGTGGTGCCGCACCAGCTGCCGCCCGCCGTGTCCCACCTCAGTGGCCGATCGGCCGAGCTGGCGGCGTTGGATGCCTTGATCGAGCAGGACGTGCCGGCCGGCTGCGCGGTGATCTCGGCCATCGGCGGCATGGCCGGCGTGGGAAAGACGGCGCTGGCGGTGTACTGGGCGCACCAGGTTGCCGGTCATTTCCCGGACGGGCAGTTGTACGTCAACCTCCGCGGGTTGGATCCCGCCAGCGCGCCGATGCCGCCCGAGGGGGTAGTGCTGGACTTCCTGACCGCCCTCGGCGTGCCGGCCGGGCAGATTCCCGCAACTGCGGCGGCACGCGTCGGCCTCTACCGCTCCCTGCTCTACGGCCGCCGGATGCTCGTAGTGCTGGACAACGCTCACGCGGTCGAGCAGGTTCGACCCCTCCTGCCGGCGAGTTCGGGCTGCCTGGTCCTGGTGACCAGCCGGAGCCGGATGGCTGGTCTGATCGCCGCCGAGGGTGCCCGCTCAGTGATGCTGGACGTGCTGGCCAGCGACGCGGCCAGCGACCTGCTGGCGCGCCGCGTCGGCCGGCACCGGGTAGCCGCCGAGCCGCAAGCGGTTCGGGACATCGTCGAGCTGTGCGGACGGCTACCGCTGGCTCTGGTCATCGTCGCCGCCCAGGCACTGACCCACCCCGGCGTGGCCCTGGACACGCTGGCCGCTCAACTGTTCGACAGTCGCCGCGAGCGGGCAGTAATGGACGCGCTCGCCGGCAGCGATCCCACCACCGATCCCAGGGCGGTGTTCTCCTGGTCGTACCAAACGCTCAGCCCGCCGGCCGCCCGACTGTTCCGGCTGCTGAGCCTGCACCCGGGACCGGACATCGGTGTTGCGGCCGCGGCCAGCCTGGTCGCCCTTCCGTCCGCCGAGACGGGCTCCATGCTGTCCGAGCTCACTGAGGCAGCCCTGGTCACCGAGCAGGTGCCAGGCTGGTACGTGCTGCACGACCTGCTCGGTGCCTACGCGAACGACCTCGCCTTACACACCGATTCCGAGGACGCCCGGCGCGCCGCGACGATCCGGATGCTCGACCATTACGTCCACAGCACGCATGCGGCCGCCACCCTGCTGGATCCCAACGACGATCCGAGCCCGGTGCCGCTCGCCCCGCCCGCCGCCGGCGTCACGCCCGAGCAGCACGCCAACCAGAGGCAGGCGACGGCGTGGCTCAACGGGCGGCGACCCGTGCTCCAAGCGGTGCTGCACCACGCGATGAGCACAGGCTTCGCCACCCACGCCTGGCAACTGGCGTGGAGCCTGGACACGTACCTGCTCCGCGGCGGCCACCGGCACGATCGCCTGGCCACCTGGCAGGTCGCGTTACGCGCGGCCGAGCGGCTCGACAACCCGGGGGCCCGGGCACTGGCCCACCGCTGCGTGGCCAACGCCTGCATCCGGCTCGACCGGACGGCCGAGGGCCTCGTCCACAATCAGCGCGCCCTCGCGCTCTACCAGCGCAGCGGCGACCGTGCCGGCTTGGCGGCCGTCCATTACAACCTCACCCACCTGTGGGAACGGCGAGGCGACTACGACAAAGCCCTCGACAGTGCCCGGCAGGCGCTCAACCTCTACCGGGCCGCCGGCCACGACCGCGGCCGGGCACTCGCCTGCAACGCGATCGGCTGGTACCACTGCCTGCTGGGTGACTACGCCAGAGGGCTGACCCGCTGCCGCCAAGCGCTCAACCTGTTCCGCCAGCTCGGTGACCAGCAGGGGGTCGCGTCGACCTATGACAGCCTCGGCTACGCCCATCACCACCTCGGCAACCACCCGGAAGCCATCGACTGCTACCACGAGGCACTGCGGCTGTACCGGGGTATTGAGGACCGGTACTACCAGGCTGTCGTCCTCGTCCACCTCAGTGACACCCTGCGGGCGCTCGGCGAGCGGCCGGCGGCCCGCAGCGCCTTGTCCGAGGCGGCCGACATCCTCGCCACCCTGCACCATCCTGACGCCGAAGATGCCAGAGCCAGGATCGCCGCCCTCGATGAGTCCCCGGTCGAAGCCTCGGGGTGAGACTCTTTCCGCGACGCCGACGCTCGCACCGGCCAGCACGCCGTCCGACAGCTACGCCGTATGCGACGATCGGCGCCTAACAGAAGGTGCGGATATTGGTGTGGCCTGGGTTGGGCCGTTCAGCGGCGAGGTCGAGGTCACCAAGCGACGTCTCCTCGGCCGCCAGCCGCCCGCTTGCGAATGCGCGCAGCAGGCCCCGCAGCTGGAACACGACCTGCCCGTTGCGCCGCTCGATATCCAGCAGCCCCGCGTCCAGCAGTTCGGTGAGCGCGTCCTCCGCGTCCGGTTCGGCGATCTCCAGCAGCGGTGCGCACATCCAACCTTGGAAGCCCAGGTCGCCCAGCAGGCTGACTCGACACAGCAGGCGCTGGGCCAGCGGGCCAAGCCGGCGCCATATCTCGTTGATCATCGCCACCAGATCCAGCCCGCCGTACGACAGTTCGGTCAGCCAGCGACCGTCGGATAGTCGGGCAACCAGATCACGCACGGGCCAGTGCGGTCGAGTCCTCAGCCGACCGGCGGCCAGCCGCAGCGCCAGCGGCTCACCCGCGCACAGATCGGCCAACCGGGCGATGTCACCGGACTCCGTATCGACCCGCTCCCGGCCGACCGCTTTGGTGAGCAGCTCAACGGCTTCCCGGGCGTCCATCGGGCCGATATTCAGCGTGGTCGCACCGCCCAACGCGGTGAGCGTGGTCCGGCTAGTCACGATCACCGAGCACGTCGGGCTGCCGGGCAGCAATGGCGCCACCTGCTGCTCGCCGGCCGCATCGTCGAGAACCACGAGCACCCGGCGGTCGCTGAGCAGGTTGCGGTACATGTCCGTTCGCTCGTCCAGACTGTCGGGGACAGCGCGTCCGGGCACGCCGAGCGCGCCGAGGAAACGGGCCAGCACCTCGCCGGCGTCGGACGGTCGAGCAGCGCCGCCGAGCCGGGCGAACAGCTGGCCATCCGGGTACTCGTCGCCAAGGGCATGGGCGACATGCACAGCCAAGGTGGTCTTGCCCAGCCAGGGTCGGCCGGCGATGACCACAATGCGCATCGCGCGGGAGCCGGCGTCGCGCGGTCCACACAGCGCGGTCCGGACTCGTTCGATCAGATCCCGCCGGCCGTTGAAGTCGCCGATGTCGGCCGGTAACAGCCGTGGCACGGCTGCCCGCACCGGTACGGGACGGGCCGCCCCCTCCGGCTCCAGCACGTCCGCCACCTCGCCGGCGAGAATCGCCCGCTCCAAGCGGCGCAGCTCGGCACCCGGCTCCAAGCCCAGCTCCTTCACGAACAGCTGCCGGCCCACCCGGTAGGTGTGCAGCGCCTCGGCCTGCCGCCCGGTCCGGTACAGCGCGATCATCAGCCGCGCGCGCAGCCGCTCGCGGAATGGGTTCGCCGTGACCAGTTCGACCAGCTCGCTGATCAGCTCGTGGTGCTGGCCCAGCCGCAGCCGCACGTCGATGTACTCCTCGACGACGGCCAGCCGCCGCTCAGCCAGCTGAGTGCCGATGGACTGCACGAGTTGGCTGCGTACACCCACCAGCGGAACGGTGCCGTGCCACAGCTGCAGTGCGTCGCAGAACGCGCGGGCCGCGTCCTCCGGCCGGCCACTGCCCAGGCCCCGCCGGCCGATGGCCACCAGGTCGTTGAACGCCAGCAGATCCAACTCACGGTCGGTGCATTGGATCGAGTAACCCGGTGGGTGGGTCACGATGGCGTCGGGCTGGCCGCCGGCGGCCAGGGTTCGTCTGATGGCCGAGACGCAGATCCGGACCTGCTCCTTGGCCGTCGATGGTGGTGTGGTGTCCCAAACGGCGTCCACGAGGCGCTCGACGGTCACCACCCGGTTGGGTTCGAGCAACAGCATGGACAGAACGGTCCGCTGCCGAGGTGGGAACGACAGCTGCCCGGTCGCGCCAACGACCTCCAGCGGACCGAGAACACGAAACCACACAAAGTGCTCCTTCCCCCGCACCTCGGGGCTCCACCCCGCACTGGATCCAGGTGTGATCGCGTCCCGTCAACAGAACGTCGCCCGCGGCAATTATCGATGATCATTAAATCGATGTTGATGGATAACGGACGGCTACGGACACCTGGGCAGTTCGGTGCAGGTGTGGATGCGAGTGTCCGTAGAGCACGGCGGACACGTAGCGGACACGGTGGGACCTGGGTGGCACCGCGGGGTGGGCAGGACCAGGCTGATCGCGCACTGGGCGCAGGGTCCTGATCATCAACCGCCATCGGCTGCCAGGTAGCCCGAGCTGCCGCCGGCCACCGTGGCTCGGGAAACTAGCCGACGCGTCGGATCGGGGCGGCGACCTCGGCCGTCTCAGATGGTGTCACCACGGCTGTTCTCCTCTGAGCACGCCGGCGACGACCTTCAACACATCGGTGTCGCGCAGCAGTTGCTCACGGTCGACATCGAACGACATGCTGCTCGCGGGATCGACGGGTAGCTCATGGTCCTGCGAGGACAGGAACAGCGGAGTTCCGACCCGCAGGCCGAGCCCACCCTGGGCGGCCAGGAGCAGGTATGCCATGTACGCGGTGAATTCGCCCGTGAGCTCCTGGCGGACGAGCTCGTCCAGAGACAACCTCTCGACGACGCCCGCTATGAGGCGGTCGTACCGGTCGACCAATCCGGCGGCGACGCGCGGCAGGTCGTCTGGGTAATCGCCAAGCAGTCCTTCCGACCATTGCCGGGCATCGTTCAGCTCGCCCGCGGCCAAGTACGCCGAGGAGGCCTCGACCGAGGAGACGAACCCGTCGCAGAGCGTGCCACCGGTCGCCGCCGCCGCGTCGAAGAGCACGACCGCCGGCGGTATTACGGGTGCCGTGGCGCTGAGGGCGTCCGCGACACGTGTCGCCAGGGTTGCTCCCGCGCAGAATCCCAGTACCGCACGCACCCGGCGACCGGTTCCCAGTGCTTCCCCCACCCACTCGTCGACGTGTGCATCCAGTCGCGGGGGGCGACAGGGATCCAACTGTCCGATGTGGAGAAAACACAGCTCGACCGGTGTCCTGGCCGCTAGCTCGGCGAAGCCGGCGGTGGCCCGCCCACCGGGGAAGTCCAGGCAAAGGACGAGGTCAGGTCCCCGGTCGCAGAGCTCGCGCCACGTCGTTAACCCCACCGCCCGACCTCCCTCGCGTATCCGCGGCGGCCACAGCCTCCGGTGGTCGACCTCTCCGCCAGGCACATCAGGAAGCCGGTCCGGGGCCTGGAACTCCACGTGCCGTCCAGGCAAACCGCGGGTGGTATCGATCAGATATCGCATGACGATCGCTGCATCTGAAACACAACGGGTTGGCACCTGCTCGGTCGGCGCCGCTGAGGAGGTTGGACCTGTTGATCCGCCGGCCACGATATCTGTTGGATAGGCCACCAATACCGGAAGGCAGAACAACGGACAGATGGCTGACCTGCGGCAGCGAACCGCGCCGCCTCCCTACCAGCAGGAGCGGATCTACCTGTTCGAAGGGCTCGATTCCGGCTCATGCGCCAACAACCTCGCCTTCCTGCACTGGATCGACGGCGACCTGGACCGGCCGGCGCTGGCCGGTGCCGTCGCCGAGCTGCACCGGCGACATGAGATCCGGCGCACCCGGCACCCGAACGGTGCGAGCCAAGGTACGTCTATATCGGACGGCTACCGGCTTCCGTTCAGCGACCTCGGCGCAGGCGCCGATCCAGCCGGCGAGGTCCGTAGGCTTCTCGACGAGTCGGTGAATCGCCGGTTCGACCTCGCGGCCGAGGCGCCGTTGCGGTGGACGCTGTACGCGTTGGGTCCGGGCCGGCACGCGTTAACCCTCGTCGTGCACCACATCGCGTTCGACGCGTGGTCCAAGGCGGTCATCGACACCGAGCTTTCCGGGCTCTACCGTGTTTTCCACACTGGAGCAGAGCGGGCCCGGGGGTGGGGGGGGCCGCGGTACGCCGGCACCGCGACCCGGCAACGCGACCGCACCGAGCCGGAGCGGCGTGCGGACCTCGACCAGTGGGTCCGGGCATTGGCCGGCGCTCCATCGACACTGCGGCTGCCGTTCGACCGGCATCCCCGGGCGGGCATCGGGTACGGGGACGCCGGTGGCGCCCCCGTACCCGAGCCGCTCATGCGCGAGGTGGAGCGGTTGGGCGGCCGGGCGGGGGCGTCGGCATCCATGGTGCTGTTCGCCGCGCTCGCGGGCCTACTGGCTCGGCACGGCGGCCAGCCGAACATGGTGATCAGGGTGCCTACCGCCGGCCGAGGCGAGCTGGGCCCGGAAACCCTTGTCGGAGGCTTCGTGGACACCGTCCCGTTGCGGATCCGCCTGGCCGGCCCGGACACGGCGGCACTGCGGCCGGACCGGGAGCCTGTCGTCCAGGTGGTGTTCCAGGTGAACAACGCCCCGGCCGAGCCACTGCGGCTGACCGGGCTCACGGTCACCGGGGAAAGCCCGACGCCGATCTCGACCGACGTCGGCCTGACCATCATGATCGGCGACGACCCCGGCAGTCCGGTCGGGCAGTGGCGGTACCGGACCGAACTGTTCGACGCCGGCGCGATCGAGGACCTGCGGCAGTACTTCCAACGCGTCCTCGACCAGGTCGTCGCGGACCTGGCCACCCCACTCGCCGACCTGCTTGATCTTCCAGCGACCGCCCCGGTGGACACAGCCGATCTTCGACCCTACGAGGAAGTCGGTGACCGGACCGTGCCGCCCGGGACGACCGAGCAGGCGGTGGCCGCGCTGTTCACTGAGTTGCTCGGCCTCGAACGGATCGGCGTCGAGGACAACTTCTTCGCCCTCGGCGGCCATTCGCTGCTCGCCGCGCGACTGGTTGCGTTGGTGCGCAAAGATTTCCAGGTTGGGCTGACACTGCTCGATCTGTTCGAGAAGCCGACCGTGGCCGGTGTCACGGCCTTTATCGAAGGGGTTACCGGTGCGGTCAGCTGAAACCACCGCCTTCGCCAGAGGTCTTGTCGGTGCGACTGCCGAGAAGTCCGAAAGTCAGCACCCGCAGTCGAGCGTGGCTTCCAGCGACCCGTATCAAGGCGGAACACAATGACCATCCGTGCACTCATCTGCGACGAACTGCCGGTTGTCCGGGACGGCATGCGGACGCTGCTCGATGCCGAGCCGGACATCGACGTGATCGACACGACTGACAACGGCATGGAGGCCATCGTGCTGGTGCGCACCGCACGGCCCGATGTCGTGGTCACAGACTTGAACCTGCGGGCCATCTCCGGCCTTGAGATGATCCGCAGGCTCGGCAAGGAGGACTCGCCGCCCAACATCGTGGTGTTCACCGGGTCCAACGCCGATAAGACGGTCAGCGACGTGCTGCACGCGGGCGCGAGCTGCCTGCTCGGCAAGGACGCGAGCCCCCAGGAGCTCGTCGCCGCGATCAGGGCGGCGGCGGCGGGCCGGGCCATGCTCGCACCGTACGTCGCGCAACGCCTGGTCACCTGGTTTCGCGAGCAACCGGACACCACGGAGTCGACACAGTGCCTGGAGGTGGCCGACCTGACCCCGCGCGAGCGTGAAGTGACCCAGATGGTGGCGCGAGGCATGTCGACCGAAGACGTGGCCCGTGAGCTGATCATCGGAGTGGCCACAGTGCGCACCCATCTCTACCGGGTACGCACCAAGCTCGGCGTCCGCGACCGCGCCCAGCTCGTGTCACTGGCCTACCGGTCCGGGCTCATCCAGTCAGCCGGACGCGGGCCTGACCGGGAGAAGTCCTACCCGCAGGAGAACCTGCGGGCGGGCTGACCCTCCCCGCGGCCGGCTACCACCACGACCGTCGGGGCTGCCAACGAGCACGTACGACTCCAACGCCCCCGTCGGTCCACCACACCCATCGGGTCCGAATAACATCGGCGGGTGGCTCGTCCGAACGTTGAGCATCTCCATCAACTCGTGCCGGCGTACCCACCTGATGTGTTTCGTGGTACGGCCGAGTTCTACGCGCGTTTCCGGCCCCGCTATCCCGCGCTGCTGCTGGATGCGATCGAACGGGCTGTGGGGATCGGCCCCGATGTGCCGGTGCTGGATCTCGCCTGCGGCACCGGTGAGGTGGCACTGGCCTTCGCGGACCGGGTCTCCGACATCTGGGCGGTTGACCTTGAGCCGGAGATGATCGCCATCGGCGAACGCCAGGCCCGGCAGCGAGGGATCACCCGGATCCACTGGCTGACCGGCCGGGCCGAGGACGCGGACCTTCCCGCGGATCACTTCGGGGTCGTGGCCGTCGCCCGGGCGTTCCATCGGCTGAACCGTCCACTGATCGCTGAGCACAGCCTGCGGTGGCTGCGGGTCGGCGGTTGCTTCGTCGACCTGGGCGCCGACACCTCCGGCCTGTTCACGCCCGGCGAGCCCTGGCTGGCGGCCGCCGGTGAGGTGTACCAGCGCTGGCTTCCTCGGGCGCACAAGTCCCGCCAGGACGTGACCTCGTCGAGGTCGGCGGACCAGCCGATGACGACCAGTCAAGCGGTGCTCATCGACGCCGGGTTCGCCGATGTGGCCAAGCAGGAGTTCGATGTGCCCTACGTGTGGGAGATCGACCAGTTCATCGGTTATCTCTGCTCTACGTCCTACTCCTCACGCGAGTTCTGGGGGGAGGCGTGGGACGGCTTCGAGGCCGACCTGCGCGAGACGCTGAACCCGTTCGCCACTGAGGGTGTGCTGCGTGACAACATCAGCGCCTATTACGTGATCGGCCGCAGGCCCTGACCAGTCCGCTGCCGGCCCATGAGGGGGTGCTACCTCCATGTGCCGGCGGCAGCCACGACCGTCGTCGTGTTGCGTCATCGGGTGCGACGCCACGATGACGCGCC